>DATLVT010000375.1:0-34673 GCA_035577105.1 Polyangia bacterium | reverse complement strand
ACCTGCCCTGCGGGGCGGACCCCTCCGGGCAGGAGCGCTTCAGGACACCCCGCCGAGACTCAGCCCCACGCCTCCTCGCGCCTGGGGGCCTGCATCCATTCCGCTACGAACGCTGACGATGACGGATCTGTGAGCGACTTTGTCTCTCCAGGATTCAGTCGATAGTCGGCAACGCTGGCCCCAAGCGAGCCGACGTAGCGCGGGCGGGTGGCGCGGAAGGAAGGGGCCACAGCGGGACGGTTCGTCGGGGCCGTTGTCCCTCTGCGCTTCGGATATACACGGGTCGCGATCTCTAGAATCTCGAACGCGGCCCCGGCGGACCGGCCCGATGGGGAAGGTTTCCTGCAGCGACAGGACCCGCCCACGCGGAGGAGGCGGACGCCGCAAGGTCCACGTCAACTCTCCCGAGATGTGACGAATCATGAGAAGCGCTGGCCTAGTGCACCGCTCTCGAAATAGCATCACCGCCGACAGTGGACCGTTTGTCGTTCCGGCGCACGGTCCCGGCGCGCTCTTCGGCGCCTCGCGGCCAACGCGGCGACGAACAGGATGAAACGACCCGATGACGAGTCATTGCCTTGTCGAGTGGTCAGAGAGCAGCCCGAGCTGGCGCCATGGGCGTTCCCTGACCCAACGTCAGATGGCGATACGTCTTTCGCGTCAGGGGACGAGACGGGTGGCTCGTCAGCCGGCATGTCCCTGGCGTCGCTGGTGCTCGGAACATCTGCGGCGCCGTCTGCTGGTGCCTCGACGGGAATGACCGGGTCGGCGTCCATCCCAGCGTCGACGGGAGCGATCGGCCCACCGTCGGCGCTGTCGATCAGGCTGGCCAGCCCGGTGGCCCCCCAGAACGTCAGAAACTGACCGGCGTTTGGCTTGTCGATCTGAACATCCGTCAGGACGCGATCGGCGGCAGGGCTGAGCAGGACGCCCGTGATGGTGTGAACAGGCGCATCGATGCTGCGATCCATCTGATCCCATTTGTGCATGCCGGCGATCAGGTTAAAGAAGATCGGCGGCGTCCT
Organism: Polyangia bacterium; assembly: GCA_035577105.1. GTDB lineage: Bacteria > Myxococcota_A > Polyangia > Fen-1088 > Fen-1088 > DATKEU01. The sequence continues at coordinate 33,648 of DATLVT010000375.1, read as the reverse complement.
GGGAAGCGGCGCGCCGGTGCCCCAGTCAGGCACGGTGAATTTTTCCTGCGTCATCCCGCCGTCGTCATAGGCATAGGTCACGGTCAACGGAGAGGCACCGATCGAGCTGAGCAAGAACACCCAGAGCTTGGAGTAGGTCCCCCTGGGCGTCGCGAAATGAAATGTTCCTGTCCCGTGGAGATAAAATACCTGCTTGCGCTCGATGGGAGAGGTGTTTGAAAAGTGTAAGACGACCTGGGGGTGGTCGCCGTCAGCGGGAAAGACACCATCATCAGGGAGGGCGACGCCTGTCTGTTTGAGAAACGCCTCCGCCGCATTGGTGACGAGACCATCGGTCTGGTCAACGCCGTCGGTCCAGGGCACGACCACGCCACCGGTCAGCGTCGACACCGATCGTCCATTCAGGAGCTGGTCGATCGGAACCTGGACCACGGTGCCTGCGGCGAAAGCTGATCCCGGCACCAGCACGACCGAGAAAAAAGCTGTCGCAACTCGAGCGGCGCGCACGGACTTCATCCGAACAACCCGCCGATCGGTCCCGTGTTCCATCCCGGATCGCCATAGGTGGTCATCGATTTCAAGCCCCAGGCTTGCGCGATGGTCACCCACAGGTCACTCACGTAAGGCGCCGGGCCCTTCGAATAGTGACCGTTCGGCTGGAATTGGCCGGCGCTCGCGGGATTGCCCAGCTGCAAATAGCTCCCTCCCTTCATCTTCAGGAACTTGCCGCCAAACATCAGGATGGGCATGTCCACCGCCCCGTGGGCGTTGCCGTCGCTGACCTCCGAAAAGAAGATGGTGAGCGTGTTGTCCAGCAAGGAGCCGCCCCCGATGTCGGGGGTGCTGCCCATCTCGGCCAGCAGACCAGCCGTCATGTCGCAGTAATATTTGTCGATGATGTATTGCGCGTCACCGGCGCCCGCGCCAACGCCGTGGGAAATGTCGTGATGGTTGTTGGGGTTGCTGATGGGCGTGCCGTTCGGGGTGCTGTACTTGCCCGCCAACTCCGGATCTTTCAGGACGCCGTTCTGAAAGTGGATCCCTGAATTGCCGTAAGCGAACGAAAACGTCACCACCCGGGTCAAGTCGCACATGAACATCGTCTTGATGATCTCCTTGTGCTGCTTCCACATCGGGTACGTCTCCTCGTCCAGCTTGCCGACGTTCGTATAGCCGCCCTGGCCCGATGGTGCCGAGAACATCGGCGGCGACGGGGTGAAAGGTCCGCCGGGAAATGTCGGCGCGGCGCAGGTCATGCCGCCAGCCTGGGCCGCCAGATTCATCTCCAGCTGACGGATGGCGTCGGCGTTGGTCTGCAGCTTGGGCAAAACGGACTTTGGCACCTGCGCCTTCATCGCCGAAAGACCGCCCAGCACGAAATCCAGGACGCTCTTGTTCTGTGCGGTCAAGCGCGCGAGCTGGGCCGGCGTCAGGTTCATCATGGCGGCGCCGAAGTAGTTCTTCATCGCCGCTGCCGGGCTGGGTTCGGGCCACAGCGGTCGCGCCTGACCGCCATTCGCGGCCCTGGCGTAAGACAGGCAGCGCAAGGCGTGCCAGTCGGCTGTCTGATCAGCGGACTCGGTGGACGCCGCCAGCTGCACCGATGGCACCGGACAGGGCGGTCCCCTCAGCGCCGGGATCTGCGACAGGAGAAACTGGTCGATGGATTGGTCGCCGGCCGTGATGGTCTTGCTGTTCGGATCGGCGCGCGACGACGGCGTCGCCGCCGACGACTGCGGCCACGACGAGGGCCCGCTGTCTCTGTTCGGCGGGGTCATCATGCCCAGCAAGCCCGAGCCGTGGGCGTCGCCCAGCCAGTTCTGGTTGCGTGCGTTCGACAATCCCTTGAAGACCACCATCTGGTCTTGCAACGACGCGATCTTGCCGTCGGTGAAGGACGACAGCAGCGGCGAAGACGTCCACCCCGTGGTGCCGCCGGTGGGGAACCAGCGACCATTGGACAGCGACGACGAGCCACAAGGCCGATGAATGAGCAGCAGGCGCTGCGGTGCTGCGCCCGTGTCGGCATGGGCCAGCAATGGCCGCAGCAGGGCGCCCGCCGCGGCGCCGGCCATGCCCCCCAGAAGCGTCCGTCGGAGAAACCGAAGATGTTGATTGCTCATGTGCTTGCCCGCCTCACAGATCGCGAGAGAGAAACGCCGGAGAGGTGACGATCGCGGTGAAGAGATCGGCGAACGATCCGGATTGGCCGAACCGGCTCTTTATGGTTGTCAGCTCGCACGAGTTTTCTTGCTCGGGGCTGTGGTCCAGCGTGTACGTCGCCAGCGTGGCTGTCGCGCAGTCGGACACCTGGGGTGACGTTGCAAAGCGCCGCGCCACGTCCGCCACGCCGGTCAGGGTGACCGGCCCCGGGTCGGGCATCAGCACGCCCGCGGCGATGCTGGCGCCTGTGTCAACCGGCGCGCCCGGCGGCGTGCTGGTGGGATCCGTGGTGCGAAAGCGCCCGATGTTGTCGTAGTTCAGCGTCACCAGGCCGAAGGGATCGAAGCGCCCGTGACAACCGGCACCGCAGCTGCTGTCGCGGGTCATCGCCTGCTCCCGGGTGCTGCCCGTCTGCGTGGCGGCCACGGCCGTGGCGTTCTGGGGCGGGGGCGGCAGCACCGGCGCGCAAAGGAGATTGTAGTAAACCCACAAGCCACGGTGGATGACGTCATCGCCCGCTGCGTTCTTGTTGGTCGCCGCCAGCAGCGCCGGCTGGGTCAGGATGCCGCCGTCGTACTGCCCGGCAGGCGCGGTCAAGGCCTGCAGGCCGGTCCCGCTCACCGCCGGCAATCCGTAGGCGGCAGCCATGGTCCGGTCGGCATAGATCCGGCGGGAGGTGAACAGGTCGGAAAAGTGACCGTCCCAGATGATGTCCTTCAGGAAGGCCTGGGCGCTCTGGTACAGCGTCCCTTGCAAGGCGGCGAATGCCGGATAGGTGGCCGGGTCCTTCTTGACCGCCGGCAAGGTTTCGAAGGAGAGAAAGTACGAAACCTTCTTCATCAGGTTTGCCTTCACTGCCGGCAACGTCAGCAGTCGGCCGACCTGCGCCTGCAGCACTGACGACTGGGTCAGCGAACCATCCTGCGCCTTCGCCCACAGCTCCACATCGGGAGAGGAGTTGAGCAGCGCAAAGCTGAGCGCCCCCGCCAGTTCGAACGGTGTCAGCGCCACCTTGCCCGTCGCGGCGGCGCTGTTTGCCCCGACCTCCGTGCGATAGAGGAACGCCGGATGCATCAGCGACGCCTCGATGGTCAGCTGCAGCTGGCGCGCCGGTCCATCCATGGCTGCGGAATCGTAGATGGCCAGCAACCCGCTCACCTCGGCGTCGGTCAGCGGACGCCGCCAGGCACGAGAGACCGTGGTGCGCAGAAACTGACCGAGGCAGGCGTCGTCGATCGCGCCCGCTGCACAGGGCGGCAAGGTCGTCATCAGTGCCGCAACCTGGTCGGCGGCGCGCTGATACGCCTGCACGGTCGTCGTCTCGACGGTCGCGTTTTCGTTGTACGGGTACGCGCCGCTGCTGCCACTCAGCGTGGTGACGGTCAGCGTGGCTGGAAACGTCACGCCGAACACGTCGTGGACGATGTTCCGGTATTGCTCATCGGAGATGAGCGTCACGCGGGCCGGGGCAAATGACGCGTTCTTTACACATGGCGCGCCGCTGCTGTTGCCCGCGCCCGTGCCGTCGCGACCGCCGCCACCACCATTGACGCCGCCGGCGCCGGGCCCACCACCGGGTTGGTCCGCTCCGCCACCGATCGACCCCGAGCACGCCCCAAGCCCCAGCAAGGCGAGACATGTCACCGCGCACAGGAAGTCATGGAGCAAGGTTTCCTCCCGCAGATCCGCTCAAGCGTTGTCGGCGTCGCCGGCAGAGACTGTCGCCCGGTGGTCTGAACAGAACAGACACTGCGACGACCTATGTAGTGATCGAAGGCCCCCAAAACAGTTCAACCGGATCTGCGTGAGGGGCGAAGGCTCGTCGGTGAGCAGCTTTCGGGGGCGACGATCACTCTGCTACTGTGAGGTGTCGTCGTCGAAGGAAACATCACCGGTTCGAGCGGCCTTCCGGCCTGAAGGCCCTCTCGTTGACATTTGTATGTAGCCTGGTGGCCTGCACGAGCCCCGGCTCGAGCGGCGGTGGCACCGGAGGCAGGGGCGGGAGCGTGACCGGCTCCGGCGGCTCCAGCGGCGCAGGCGGCAGCGCCAGTGGCAGCGGTGGAGTCGCGGCTGGTTCCGGCGGGGCGGGCGGCGTGATGGACGGGACCGGCGGCGCGCCATCCGGTGGCGCCGACGGATCGATCATCGATGCGAGCGACGGCCCCTCCGAATCGGGCCCGCCATGCAACATCAACCCAGGCATGGCGCTGCAATTTCAGGGCACGACGCCCGACCTGGTCCAGGCCAGCATCGGCAAGCTGCCGCTGGGCAAGGCATCGCGCACGGTGGAGTTCTGGGCGTACTTCGATGGAACCGACCGCTCGTGGGTCAACGAACACGGCTTCTTCGAGTATGGCCATCGTGCCGGCGACGCCACGTACCCGACGCAGGGCTGTCACGAGTTCGCGATCAACTCGACGGCGTGGCCGCAGGGGCAGGCCATCGGCATGATTCACCCCTATGGTAACTGCGGTAGCGTCGACAACTTCTTCAACTTGCCGGCCGGTACCCCGCGCGTCGGCTGGCTGCATATCTCGTTCGGCTACGATGGCCAGACCAACCATTTTCAGCTGACCATAAACGGCAGCGCCATGCTGGCGATCGGAACGGGCGCCGGCGCCTCCGGCCGCACGCACGCCCCGGAGCAGTGGACCGCCGAGGCCGGGTGGAATTCGACGATGTCGCCGCTCAGCATCGGCACCACCGTCGAGTTTGCCGGGCCTACGGGCTGGCAAGGAAAGATCGACGAGTTCCGGGTGTGGAACGTGTTCCGTACGGAGGCCGAGATCAAGGCCAGCATGAAGGTGATGCTGAAAGGCAACGAGCCGGGGCTGATCGCCTATTACAAGTTCGACGAAGGAACCGGAACCACAATTGCTGACGCGACCGGCGACGCATCGAACGCTGCAAAGATGGCCTCGGCCACGAAACCGCAGTGGGTCACCTCCGATATCCCCGGCCCCTTCACCTGCGCGCCGTGACGCGACTCCGCGATCGTCAATCAAACGACGTCGCGACACCGACCGAAGCCAGGAGCAAGGGCTGACCCCACGTCGCGACCGTGCGCCCCGCGAACTGGATCTGCACGCCCGGCACGCTGCTGGCGGCGACAGCGCGAAGAATGACCGCGAATCGCGCGGTCACATGAACATCGATGTTGAGATCGCCGTGCGGAACGAGGGTGATCAGCCGGACGGGCTGCTGGCCATAACCGACAGTCGCCGCGCCGTTCATCGTCACGTCACCAACCCAGAGGCCGGCGGCGACGCCTGGGCTGATCCGTCGGTCTGTCCGCCAACCGCGCCCAAACGAAAAACCAGCGAGCAGAAGACCGATGGTCGCTCGCCCTTCAGGTCCCACGACGTGGGCCGGCAGGGGTGACCAGGCACCGTCCAGCGCCAGCCACCAGTCAGAGTGGACGCGCCATCGAAGGCCCAGCAACAGGTGATCGGTGATTCCCAGGCCACCGGCGCTGAACCCCAGGCCACCTGACAGGTCAAGCTTCAGCCTTCCGCCCGGGTAAGGCCGAGCCGGCGACGGCGGGGGGGCGGGCGATGGAACGTTTGAAGACGTCACGCCCGTTTGCTCCACGCGAAGGAACGTCGCCCGCAATGTCTCGACCATTCGCACGGCCGTCACCTCGGTACAACCCGCCGACAAGAAATCGGACAGGCCTTCCTGAAAGATCGTCGCCTGCGAGATCGGATCGAATACCAAGATTCGAGCGTCGACCGGTTCCCGCAGCAGGGTCACGGCAGCCACTGCGTGCTCTTGCCGCGCGATCTGCGCGATCTGATCGAGCAGCAGCCGATCAGGAGACGGCGCCGGGGTCTTGACGACGATGGCCTGAAACCCCGCGGCGGCCAGCTCGGCGCGCACACGGGGTAACACCGTCGCGCAGCCGTCGTCGACGAAAACGACGACCGGTCGGACCAGCGTGCTGGCGTGCAGCACAGGCCCACCGACAGCGCTGCCGCCAAGCAGGATGATGGCGCGCAGCAGCCCGCGCAGAAGCCGACGCCGACGCAGGAGGGTCACGAAATGACGGCCCATCGGGGAGTGTCGGCCGTTTGCAGCATCGGACTTTTCCATTCAGCCAGGTCGTCGCTGAGGATATAGACGGTCTGGTGGGCAATTGAGCAACTTTTTCGGCGCCGGTCACATACCATCTAGAAAAAGTTGTTGTCTCGTAGCCGCCTCGCTGCTTCGTCGCGTGCCGCGCCCGAACCGGCTGCGACAGGTTTGCCCGCGGCCATGCCACAGTACGATGATGCTGCGTTGGTGCGGGCCCTCGTGACCGGTGAGCCCGAGGCGCCCGGCGTGCTTTTCGATCGTTATGGGGAGGTGGTGCAGCGCGTGTTGGCCCGAACGCTGGGTTTTCGACATCCGGATCGCGTCGATCTGTTGCACGACGTTTTTGTCAGTGCTCTCGAAGGCATCAGGACGCTCAAGAATCCAGCCGCGCTGAAGTCGTGGCTGATCGGGATGACCGTGTTCTCCGCGCAGGCGGCCCTCCGGCGCATCAGGAGAAATGGGCCGACGGAGGCGCCCGAGCTGGCCGAGCAGCAAGAGGCGCCCACCGCCAGCCCAGAGGTGGTGGAGGCCGTGCGCGCGCTCTATGCGGTCATGGACCGACTCTCCGACGAGGACCGTGCGGTGTTCATCTTGCGTTATGTCGAGGACATGACCCTGGAAGAGGTGGCCGAGGCCTGTCGCTTTTCCTTTTCCACGGCGCGCCGTCGGATCAGCCGCGCGGAGGAGCGCTTCCGTGGGCTCCTGCCCGACTATCCAGCGCTGTGCGAGAGAATCCGGGAGAACGTTCGATGAGCGGTCCCGAGAAGCTGGATTGGGACAGGCTTCGTGAGGATGTCGCGGCGGTCCACGGCGCGGCCGACCACGACGCCGTGACCCGTCGCCGGGCGCGAGCACGTTTCATCGACGCCGCCAGCCGAAGAAGCCGGCGCGCGCGGTCGCTGCGCTGGCGCTGGCGCTGGTCGATCCCTGTGGTCTGCGGCCTGGCCATCACCTCCTTCGTCGTCTGGTTGACCTATCCTCGCTCGCATCCCCTGACCTTCGAGACGCGAGCCGGACAGCCCGGCCTGGTCGGTGACTGGATCGCGACGTCCGCCCAGGAGACGCTTCCGCTGCGGTTTTCGGACGGCTCGCTCCTGGACCTGGCACCTTCCAGCCAGGCACGCGTCACCGAGGCGTCCGCCGTGGGGGCCACCGTCGACATCGCCAGCGGCAGCGCCAATGTTCGTGTCGTCCGCCGGCGGGCTACCCGCTGGCGGATGACGGCCGGCCCTTTTTCCGTCCTTGTGGTGGGGACCCGATTTCGGCTGAGCTGGCGGGCCGAGGACCAGGTCCTCGAGCTTGAGATGCAAGAGGGGGCGGTCACCGTCTTCGGGCCTTCGCTCAGGCCAGAGGGTCGGCGGTTGATGGCCAGCGAGTTCTTGCGGGTGGCCCGCAGCGATTGGTCTGCCGACCGCGCAGGCCAGTCGCCTTCTGCAGCGCAGGCCGGGCCGGCTGGCCCGGCCACGTCCCCGGACGCTCCCGGCGCGCCCGGCAAGAGAAAGGTGGAGAGCGGCCTGACGGACAAGCCAGCGCTGATTCGCTCCGGTGAAGGCCGTCCGTCGTGGCGCAAGCTGGCGCTGGCGGAGCGATATGCCGACGCCCTGGCCGCCGCTGAATCACAGAATATCGACAGCATCTATCGACGGGCTTCGGCGGCGGATTTGCTCTTGCTGGCCAACAGCGCCTACTTCGCTGGCGCGACCGAAAGGGCCGACCAGGCCTTCGCATCTGTGAGGTCACGTTTCCCGGGGTCCGCCGCGGCGGCTGTCGCGGCGTTCTCATTGGGCCGCAGCGCCTACGACCGGCAGCACAAGTTCTCCGATGCGATCCGGTGGTTTGCCGCGTATCTGAAGGAATCGCCGGATGGTGCCTTGTCTCGGGAGGCCGCCGGCCGATTGATCGAAGCACAGCACGCCGCCGGCAACGACGAGAGGGCGCGCGAGGCGGCCTCACGGTATCTGTCTCGCTACCCCAGCGGTCCCCATGCGTCTCTGGCGCGCAGTCTGGTACGAGATTGAAAGCACCGTCGATCTGGTTTCTGCTGACCTTCGTCATCGGATGCGGTGCAAAGGTCGGCATGCCTATCACTTCAGTTGAAGATGCTTGCGACCATGTCACCTGGACGTTTGTTCCCAATTTTCTCTGCGATACGCCGGAATGCGCGGCGCTGCCGGCCAACCAGAAAGATCCGGCGGGCGCCATCGATGGCAATCTGGCCACTCGCTGGACGAGCGGCCGATCCCAGAGCAGCGGCGGCGCGGAGATCGTGACCGTCACGTTCCCTGCGCCGGTCACGATTCGCGGCATCTCACTGGTCACGACGGTGGCGGACGACGGGCCGGCCGCTTATCGAGTCGAGCACTCGGACGATGGCGTCGTGTTCATGGGCTTCAATCCGCCGGTGGCGGGCGCCGGAAGTGACATGCTGACCATCCAGTTTCCCGTCGCCACCACCATGCGCGCCGTGCGCGTCGTCCAGACAGCCGGCAAGACCCGCGGATGGTCCATCAACGAGCTTTCGACCATCGGCTGTTCCGCCAACTGAGGATATTCAAGTCAGGCGCGCGGCGGCATCCTTTTATTGCGCATCCTTCGCCCACCCCGGGTTGTGCAGTGCGGAGGATACCGATGACGATTCGACGCTGCTGCCCTCAATTCTGGACCGCCTGCGTGGCGCTTTGCGCCGCCGGACTGACGCTCTCCTGCGACCTGGGGGGACCGATCGACCAGGCGATCGATGACGGAACGCAAAGCCAGGGCGGGCAGGCGCTGTCGCTGGGCGGTACGGCGCTGCTGGTGGTCGGCAACGCGACGTTGTCGGCCAGCGACAGCGCGCTTCGCCAGCGGCTGCAGGGGCTGGGGCTGGTGGTCACCGTCAAGACTGGGCCGGCGGCGACCGCGGCAGACGCGGTGAACCGGCTGGTGGTGATCTCCGAATCGGTGCTGTCGGCCGACGTGAACACAAAGTTCACCAGCACGAACAGCCCGGTGGTCTCGCTTGAGCCGCTGCTCTTCGACGAGCTGGGCATGACGGGCGCAACCAGCGCCGACAACGGGTCGGTGACCGGACAGTCGAGCGTGCTGATGCTGGCCGCGCCGGGGACGCTGGCCGGCAACGTGACGGTCGCGGTGACGGCATCGCCGCAGGCGTTCGGATTCGGGCGCCCGGCCGCCAGCGCGACGGTGCTGGCCACGCAGGCTGGCGATCCGACGCACGCGACGATCTTTTCCTACGAGCGCGGGGCCAGCATGTTCTTGCTCGTCGCGCCGGGCCGCCGGGTGGGGTGGTTCGCCTCCGCCGCCGCGGTGGGCGCGCTGAACAGCAATGGCTGGAACCTGTTCGACGCCGCCATCACCTGGGCGTTCGCCGGCCTCTCCCAGCGCACATGCACGTCGGATCTGGAATGTCCCGGCACGCTGTGCCTGGCCGGCCGCTGCAGCAACACCTGCCTCCTGGGCAAGACGCCTGGCAGCAACGGGTGTGTCGACATCGCCTGCCAGGCCGACAGCGCCTGTCCGGGCACGCTCTGTCAGGGCGGCAAGTGCACCACCACCTGCGTCGCTGGCAAGATGCGCGTCGGCAACACCTGCAGCAGCATCACGTGCATGACGGACGCGGAGTGCCCCGGTACCGTCTGCGTGAGCAACACCTGCAGCCGGGTCTGCGGCGCCGGCCGCCTGCTCTGTGGCAACACCTGCCCGGATCCGCTGGTCGACCACGACAACTGCGGCGGGTGCGGTCACGCCTGCGCCAGCACCCAGATGTGTAACGGGGGCGTCTGCCAGTAGCCGTTGACAGCGGCGCCGTGCCGGGCGCAGATCGCGCCACCATGATCGACGCGCTTCTGGACGCCGCCGCGGCTGCCGGTGCCGGCGATCTGCCGCGGCTGCAGCGTTTGTTGCGGGCGACGCCGGCGCTGTTGCGCGCGCGCGCCGCCGACGGCGACACGCTGCTGGGCCTGGCCTGCCGCGCCGCCACCGGAGACGTGGCCATCCCGCCGGTGGCGGGGACACCCGCGCAGCACGCGGCCGTGGATCTGCTCCTGGCCGCGGGCGCCGATCCGTCAGCGGCGACGGCGGACGGTTGGGCCCCGCTGCACACGGCCGCCATGGCCGGCCATGACGATCTCGCGCGGCGCCTGCTGGCGGCCGGGGCGTCGCGCGCGGGCCGCCTGTGGGGCACGCAGGGCGGCTCGCCGCTGGCGCTGGCGCTGTTCTACGCCAGGACCGGCACCGCCGCGCTGCTGGCGACGCCGGCCATCCCCGACAACCTCCGCACGGCCGCAGCGCTGGGGCGCCCGCTGGATCGCTTCGTCGACGGGGTGGGTCGCGGCGCGCGCCTGACCGCGGCGGCGGCCGACGGTTGCGATTTCTACCGCCCGCTGGCGCTGTTCCCGCTGTGGGAGCGCACGTTCAGTCGACAGGAGCTGCTGGACGAAGCCCTGACCTGGGCCGCCCGCAATGACCAGGTGGCGGCGATGGCGGCGCTGGTGCAAATGGGCGCCGACCTGAACGCCAACCCCTACCGGGGGACGGCGCTGCTCTGGGCGATCTACGACGACCGGGTGGCGGCGGCGACGTGGCTGCTGGATAACGGCGCCGATCCCAACCTGCGCCACGACTTCGGCGGCGCCCAGCACGGCCGCGCGGCCACGGCGTTGCATCTGGCCGCGCAGCACGGCGGCCTGCGCTGCCTGCGCTTGCTGCTGGCGCGTGGGGCCGAGCCGACGATCCGGGACGGGGCGTACAACGCCACGCCGCTGGGCTGGGCAGAGCACGCCGGGTCGACCGAGGCGGCGGCGATCCTGCGCGCGGCGCGCTGAGGGCACGCACCGTCGCCGTCCATGGCGTTTGACAATCGCCGCGGCCCAAGAACATGCTTCGCGTTCCCAAGGGAGAAGACAAGGAGACGCAGATGTCATCGGGAAGCAAGAGCCCGACGAGGTTCTCAGGGGTGTGGCTGCCGATCGTCACGCCGTTTCGGGACGGCGAGATCGACTACCCGAGCTACGAGCGACTGGTCGACCATTCTGTCAGGCTCGGCATTCACGGCATCATCCCGCTCGGGACGACGGGGGAGAGCCCCACCATTGACGATGCGGAGGCCGACCGGCTGGTCGAACACACGATCGCGACGGTGGCGGGTCGGGTGCCGATCGTCGTCGGCGTGGGCGGTAACGATACACGCAAGGTGGTCAAGGCCGTCGACCGCCTGGAGCGCCACGCCATCCAGGGGATCCTTTCGGTCTGCCCGTATTACAGCCGGCCCAGCCAGGACGGCATGCGCGAGCACTTCACCCGCATCGCTGCGGCCACCAGCCGGCCGATCCTCATCTACAACATCCCGTACCGTACAGGCGTCAATCTCGCCAACGAGACCCTGCTGGCGTTGGCGGAATTGCCCAATATCGCGGGCGTGAAGGACTCGTCGGGCAACGTGCAGCAGTCGCTGGACCTCCTGCGGCGGCGGCCCAGCGGCTTCGCCGTGCTGACCGGCGAGGACGCTTACTACTACACGATGCTGGCCAACGGGGCCGATGGCGGGATCCTCGCCTCGTCGCACCTGGAGACGGCCCGCTTCGTCGAGGTCCACGCGCGCATGGTCGCCAACGATCATCTGGGCGCGCGCCAGGCGTGGGGCCCGCTGGAGACCCTGATCCCCTTGCTGTTCCAGGAGCCCAACCCGATGCCGATCAAGCACTGTCTGTGGCGGCAGGGGCTGCTCCAGTCCCCCGAGTGCCGGCTGCCCCTGACCCGCGTGTCCGAGGCCCTGGCCCGCCAGCTGGACGCCGTCTCGAGAGAACGGGCGGCCGCGGCGGCCTGAGCGCCGCACCCCTCGAAGGATGAAATCAGCGGCCCGCGGCGCGACTCATCTGCGCGTGGGTCCGACGAACAGGTGGTCGCTGACCCGCGCGACGTCCTTTACCGCCCGGGCCAGGGCGACGGCCCTGTCACGGTCCGCCGCGGTCTCGACCGTCCCCGAGAGGGTGACCACCTTTTCGTCCGTGTCGACGTGCACGCGGAGCGGATCGAACCCCTTGCTGCTCAGCTCGCTCTTGACCTTGGTGGTGATCCAGGTGTCCTGGCTGCCCGCGCCCACGGCGTGACCGACATCCTTGGCGGCCTTCTCGGTGGTCCTGGCCACCTCCTTCACGTCCTCGCGGACGGCGTTGTCGGAGGAGCGCGATTTCTCCCCGGGCGTGCGCTGGCACGCCGGCAACGCGGCCAGCAACAGGGCCGCGCCCGCGACAGACATGCCGCCCATGCTGCCCAGAATTCTGGTCATGACCCTGACAAGCTGGGGCTGCCTGCGCCGTCAGACAAGATGCCGCCCCTTCAGCGCCGGGATCGGGGTACGTCCCGATCCAGCACCGTCTTCCGGCCGTCGCGCGCCGCCGCGCGGATCGCTTCATCGCAGACGGTGCGCACGTGGTCGCCCAGGGCACTGGCAATGGCGTCGGAGACGTTCATGCCGGAGCGATCGCGGATGTACTTCTTCATCTTGGAGACGACGATCAAGACGTCGTCGTGGTCGTACTGGTTGGACAGCGCCGGCCCGCCGGCGTGAGAAATGACCGACGGTGGGTGCGCCGCCGCGGGCGGGGGCTGCGGTGCGCGCGGCGGCGGCGGCAGGGCAGGGCGCGGCGGCGATGCCGGCGCCTCGTCCGCTGCGCTGGCCAGGCTGCGCGCGTGCTCCTCGGGGCCGGGCGCCTGCGCCTCGACGGCCCAGGCGTCACGGTGTCGCAGGGTGGCGACATGCGAGTCCCAGCACGACACCGAACAGAACACCAGCCTGGTGCGGTTGCGGTTGCAGGTCGAAACGCTGCACACCCAGTGGACGGCGTGGAACGCGATGCTCTTCTTGCAAGCGCTGCAGAGCATCCAGGCGTCGGCGGACGAGGGGAGCATGGGGTGCATTCTAGTCCCGACCGATTCGGCAGGGTACGACCGCAGCTCGCGCGCCGGCCAGCGTTGCCGCGGTCGGAATCGAGCTCATATTCCAGTCGATGGACTGAGGATCGACCAGGCAGCGGACCATGCAGCGCCGTGACTTCACGACAATCGCCGGATGGGCGCTCGCCGCCGCTCCTTTTGCCGGCTGCCTGAGACGTCAACGACGGGAGACCAAGATCAACCCTCTGCACGACCAGATGGCGGCCCGGATCGCCAGGGACGAGTTCCCCGGCGCCGTCTGGCTTGTGGCCCAGGGGGACGATGTCGCCGTCGAAGCGGTGGGCCTCAGCGCGGTCGGCGGAAAATTGCCGATGCGCCGGGACAGCATCTTCCGGATCGCCTCGATGACGAAGGCCGTGACGGCGACCGCGGTGATGATGCTGATCCAGGAGGGCAAGCTCCGGCTTGATGGGCCGGTCCAGCAATGGCTTCCGGAGCTGGCGAACCGGCGCGTGTTACGGCGGCTCGACGGTCCCCTGACCGACACCGTCCCGGCCGGGCGCGCCATCACGGTCGAAGACCTGCTCACCTTCACCATGGGCTTCGGCATGCAGTTCGATAATCGCCTGCCGATCCAGCGCGCCATCGATGAGAATCAGCTGTGCAACGGCCCGCCCGTGCCGATGACCCCTCTGCCGCCGGACGAGTGGATGCGGCGCTTCGGAACCCTCCCCCTCATGCATCAGCCCGGCGAAGGCTGGATGTACAACACGGGCAGCCTGATCCAGGGGGTTCTGGTCCGGCGTGCCGCCAACCAACCCTTCGACGACTTCGTCCGCGAGCGGATCACCGGCCCGCTGGGCATGCGCGACACCGACTTCTTCGTCCCGGCACCCAAGCTCGAGCGCTATGCCGGCTGCGGCCTGTCCACGAATCCCGCCAGCAAGGCCCGGACCCGCATGGACCAGGACGGGGCGGCGAGTGCCTACGCTTCCCCGCCGGTCTTCCCCGGGGGGGCGGCCGGCCTGGTCTCGACCGTGGACGATTACCTGGCGTTTGCTCGCATGCTTCTGAATGGTGGAGTGCACCACGGGCGCCGCCTGCTCGCCGAGACGTCGGTCCGGGCCATGACGACCGACCACATCACAGCAGCGCAAAAGGCTGCCGCCAGGTTTTTCCCTGGGTTCTTCGAGAAGAGCGGCTGGGGCTATGGCATGCGGGTCAGCACGGCGCCGGACGCCATCACACCGGTCCCTGGCCGCTATGGATGGGACGGCGGCTTCGGCACCTCGTGGATCAGCGATGCGCACCGGAACCTCATCGCCATCGTGATGACCCAGTCGTCCGACTTCCTGTTCAACGGTGGGATCGACGCTTTCTGGCGCGGCGTGTACGCGGCGGCGGCGTGAGAGAATCCCTTATCAAGGCGCGCTTGGCTGCAGCGCCTTGCGCCCGACGCATGGGGTTGGTGGCGTCAGCGGGTGATGGTCTGGGCCTGCAGGGCGCCCGCGGAGACCGAAAGGAACCACAGTGTTCCGCTGGCGTCGAAGAACATCTGGTCCGCCGCGCCGGTGATGGTGGGCGCCACGATGCCAAAGCGGTCCAGTTCGTAGACGTAATTGCGCGTGGCCATCAACCCGCGCTTGGCGTCAAGCGCGTAGGCGTTCTCGGCCGCCCCATTGAAGGTATCGAAGGTCGAAGGCAAGCTGAAGACGACCTTCGTCAGGTTGGTGGCGTCAAAGATCTTGTTCTTCGCGAACACCAGGGACCGACCTTCGTCCAGCAGGACAGGGGCATCCAGCGGGTCGCGGGTGAAGGACGGGACGGTCGACGCGGTCTGGTCGACCATGGCCAGCGTCGCGGCGGTCAGGCGTCTGACGGATGTCGACAGGACGCCCGCGCTCCAGCCGTACTGGTACCAGTAGTAGAGATCGGTCGCGGCGGCGTTGAGCACCAGTCCGCCCACGCCTGAGACCACCGTCGTCTGGTCGGTCGCGGCGGGCGTCGCCCCATCCAGACCGCTGACGGTGAACAGTCCGGGCGCCCACGCCCCGTCGACCACGTACAGCTTGTCCGGCCCGCAGTAGATCTTGTAGTGCGTGGTGCTCTCGCCCCAGTCCTTTCCGGTCCAGGCGATGTCGCGAACGGCCTTGAGGTCGCTGGTGCCGTACTCGGTGATCAGCGAGCTGCCCTTGTTCACGACGAACAGCCGGCCCCGTTTGGCGTCGACGCATCCGTCGTTGGGGACCTGCACGATGTCGGCGTACGTCGCCTGTCCGGCGGCCAGGTCTATCCGCGCCAACCGGCGGTTGGCGGCGTCCATGCCGTAGGCTACGTTTGCCGTCGGATCGTAGGCGACGCGAAAGACCTTTCCGGACAGAGCGATGGTGCGACTGGGACCGAGCGTCGGATCGGCGACGCCGGTGGCCTGAAAGTTCACGACGCCGCGCAGGGCGGGGGTGGCCCCATCACAGTGCTGTTCGAACGTCGCCGAGAAGCGGGTGATGCCGCTCAGCGGATCGCGCGCCATCTCTTCTATGCTGAACTTGCCTGTCAGGGTGTTGCAGCCGACGCCGTTGCCATCGACATCAAGACCGGCGATGGCTTGCTGAAATGGATAGCGCTCGGCCGGGCTGTACAACCCGACAACCAGCGGCTTGCCGGTGGGCGCCGCCAGGTCGAGGTTCCAGCTTCTGGACGAACCCGTGTCTTGAAGAGTCAGGCTCGCACTGTTCGTGCTGCTGCTGCCGCTGCTGCTGATTCGCACGGCGGTGGGCCCGCCAGCCGTGGTGTTCTTGCCACCCCCGATAAAGTCACCGGCATCGCTTTGAAGACAGAAGCCCGTCGGCAGCGGGGCCGTGCATGGAAGCGGCAATCGGCGGGAACCAACCAGCCCACCGTCGCTACCGGCGCTGTCCGAATCGCCCGCCTCCAGGGCGCCATCGTCGCTGCTGTCGCGGTCATTGCCGCCGTCGCCTGGGCCGCGATCGGCGTCGGCGTCGCCGTCGCCACCGCCATCCGTCACCGCGTCGCGGAGATCGCCTGGGGAACCATCGGTGGCGTCGGACCCACCGTCGCCGCCTGCCGGCGCACCATCCGAAGCGACCGATGCGTCACCCGCGCAGGCGCAGGTCCCCGGTGTTCCGGCCTGGTTGCAGATGCGCGTGCTGGCATGACCGCCAGGGCACTGGCAGATCGCCACCGCCCCGGGCGTACACGAGTCAAGCGGCTTGTCACCGCCGCATCCGGCGGCGGCGATCAGGATGAAACCGAGGAAGGCGACAAGCTTCATGGCCGCGAGCTCCCGTTCGTTCCGGCTAGAATCCGGTGGAGGATCGGCCGGGGCATGACAGGCTGCTGATGCCAAAGCTGGAACCGGCCGGCAGCTCTTGCAGCATCGACTGGATCGAGCGCTTGCGCACCGGATCGCTCTTCGGTTGTACGAAGATGTTCGCCAGACCTCCGTAGGTCACGCTGGTCAGGGCGGTGGGCGCGGTACAGGTCAGCCCCGAGCCGCCCGTGGTGGCGATCCCGATCGACGGATTGAACGCCAGGGTCAGCACCTTGCCGTTGATGGTGCTGCGCGTTCCGCGCTCTTGCTTGCTGGGATCAACCGAGACGTTGAGATTGCAGGTGGAGAAGCTCGATCCGGAGACGGTGGTTATCGACACAGCGTTGTCGATGTCCTCGGCCAGCGTCGGGCCAGCGGCTTCGATGTCCTCCGAGAACGTCAAGTCGATCGCCGCACCAAAGTCGGTGGAAGAGACGAGGGGCGGAAGGCAAGTCTGGGCGGTCGTGCTGAGGATGCGCAAGGGTTCCTTCAAGTCGGCGGTCAATGTCACCGACAGGCTGCTGACCGACCCGGCGGACAGCGCGGATTGACCCGATCGAACCACCGGCTGGTATCCGTCGACGTCAAAGACCGCGATCTCGTACGCCACTCCGTAGACCAATGCCCCGGGAGCGATCTCCACTGTGCCGTCAGTGAACGACATGGTGACAGTCTGGTTCAGCAAGTCTTCGTCATTGGGCCAGCGCGGCTGGACAACGCCGCCGCTCAGGTCTGTGGCGCCTCGATCCAGCAGGGACACGGACTGTGGACGCAGTCGAATGGTGCCGCTGGCACGCGCCGGCGCCGGCGTCGTGATGGCCGCGTCGCTCTTCTCGATGTTGATGGTCAGCTTCGGTGTCTTGAGATCGACCGGAAACAGAGAGGCATCGATGTGAAACGTCTGCGTGGTCTTGGTGCCCGCCAGCCCGTCGGTCATCGACAACGACTTGGGAACGTCGATGCCGGGGTTATCCGAAACGAACGGACGGAAGCCGGGGGCGCCGATGTAGACCGAGTAATCCTGCCAGGTGGGCAACGGCTCCTGGCTGACGAAGCGACCGTCCGCATCCAGCTTGGTGTGAATCACCTGGTCGCGATACTTGATGCTGATGCCGGTGATCTGGCCGGGCGCCAGCCGCTGGCCGGAGGCTCCGTTGTAGACGTACCCGACGAAGTAGACATTGTGCTTGTCAGTGTTGCTGTCGGCGGTGCACGACCCGAGCGCGAGACTGGACATGAAGCAAGAGACGCCAAGAAGCCAGGCTGGAGACGTTCGTTTCATGGGCCGGTGTCGTAACACAGCTGTCTGCAAATTGTGAGGCCCTTTTTTTGTCGGCGAACATGACAATGGCCAGCATGCAGAGTCGCCAAAGATTGTTGCGTAATGTCGGTCACACTTGCCCGGGCTCACCCATGGCCCGAGCGAGCCCTGTCACACGGGCTGGTCGCCAGACAGCAGCAACTGAGGTTGCTGGGAAAACCGATAGTCTTGCGACGGGGGATTGATGTCGAAGACCCAGACCAGGTCAAAGCGCGCGTCGGGCCAGACGGTGGGAACCGCCGCCGCGGTCTTCCTAGACAGTGAAAGGCCTTGCACGATGGCGGGGATCTGGTCGTGCGCCCAGCTGATCAGCACCGGGCCATCGCAGGCCATCGCTCGCGCCGCCAGATCGTCCTCCTCTCCGATAGCGAACTCGAAGTTGACGCTGACCGCCTTACCCAGCTTATCGATCAGAGGAGCGACCGTCTGCTGGGGGCGGGCGCTGCCCTTGTGCTTGTCCAGTCGCGACGCGAAGACGAAGCGAGGCGTGGCCAGCGCCTTGTTCTGCAACGGGCCGGGGGAGGGCGCCAGCAGCACCGCCAGCGCGCCTGCCCGCTGCCACCCCCGAACCGTCAACGCTTCGTTGTCGTGGTCACCGTCTGTATCGATGCCATGGGGCGGCGGGTTCTCCGGCGGCTTTTCTGCGTGGCGAATCAGCATGATCTTGGGGGCGTTCGGTCTGTCGCCCGCTTGACCGCCCCGATGTCCGCCGCCGCTGGCACTCACCCGGTCAACGTACCGCTTTTCCTGTCTCCGTTGCGGTCGATCTCGCGGAAGCCAGGGCTGCTCACCGCTCGCTGTCCAGCGCGGCCATCAGCGGCGCGGCGTAGCGCGGGCCCGCCACCTCGTCGGCGGGTATGGCCGCCTCGAGGGTGGCCACCTCGTCGGCGCTGAGCGCGACGTCGAGGCCGGCCAGCGCGTCGGCGAGCTGGGCCCGGGTGCGCGCCCCCAGGGTCGGAATGAGCGTGACTTTCTGAGCGGCCGCCTTGGCCCGCACCCAGGCGATGGCCAGCTGGGCCGGCTTGACCCCGCGGGCCGCCGAGAGCCTGGCCAGGGCGTCGGCGAGGGCCCGGTTCTTCTCGCCGTTCTCGCCGGTGAAGCGAGGCAGGTGGGCCCGAAAGTCGCTCGCGCCGCCGGGCCGGCTGCCGGTGAGCAACCCGCGCGACAGCACCCCGTAGGCGGTCGTGGCGATGCCGCGCGCGGCGAGCTCCGGGAAGATCGACCGCTCAGGCGAGCGGCTCACCAGCGAGTACTCGATCTGCAGGTCGCAGATGGGGTGCACCGCCGCGGCCCTGCGGATCGTCTCGACGCCGACCTCCGAGAGGCCGATGTAGCGGACGTAACCCGCCTTCACCATGTCGGCGATCGCCCCGATGGTCTCCTCGATCGGCACCGCGGGATCCAGGCGGGCCGGACGATAGATGTCGATGTGGTCGACGCCCAGGCGGGTCAAGCTGTGGGCGAGAAAGTTCTTGGTGGCGGCGGGGCGGGCGTCGTGGCCCAGAAAGCCACCGTCGGGTCCGCGCAGGCCGCCGAACTTCACGCTCAGCAGGGCCCGGTCGCGGCGGGCCCCGGCCAGCGCCTTGCCGACGAGGAGTTCATTCTTCCCCATCGAATAGAAGTCACCGGTGTCGATGAGGTTCACGCCGGCGTCCAGCGCCGCGTGGATGGTGGCGATCCCCTCCGCCTCGTCGCTGCCGCCGTAGAAGCTGCCCGCCCCCATCCCCATGCAGCCGAGGGCCAGCGGGAACACCTGGGGGCCGGCGGCCCCCAGCTTCGTCGTTGCTCTGGTCGTTGTGTTTGGCGTCGTGTTTTCCATGGACCCAATCTGGGCCCGGTCCTCACATGAATCCAGTGAATAGGATATATGGGACACATGCTCAATATTCATGGACGGGATTTCGGGCGCGATCTCGATCTGAACCTGCTGCGGGTCTTCGCGGTGGTGGCGGAGGCGGGCGGGATCACCGAGGCGTCCAGGCGCCTCTACCTCACGCAGTCAGCGGTCAGCGCGGCGCTGCGGCGCCTGACCACCGCCGTGGGCGCTCCCCTGTTCCTGCGCAGCGGCCGCGGCATCGCCCTCACCAGTCGGGGACAGCGGCTGCGCGCCAGCCTGGAGGCGCACCTCGGCCCGCTGGTGGAGGCGGCCCTGGCGCCAGCGACGTTCGATCCGGCGACGGCCGAGCGGACGCTGCGTCTGGGCCTCTCCGACTCGGCCGAGCTGTGGGGCCTGCCGCCGTTGCTGCGCGTACTGGAGCGGGAGGCCCCGGGCATCCGGATCGTCGCCGTTCCAGTTCAGTTCCGCACGGTCGCCGCCGAGCTGACCTCCGGGCTGGCCGCCGCGATCACCGTCGCCGACGAGCTGCCTGCGACGATCCGGCGCGAGCGTCTCTTCTATGGCGGTTTCACCTGCCTCTATGATCCGCGCCACGCCAAGCTGCGGACGCTGAGCGAGGCCGAGTACTTCGCGCGCGATCACGTCATCGTCTCGTACAACGGCGACCTGCGCGGGATCGTCGAGGATCTGACCGGCAAGAACCGCAAGGTGCGCTGCTCGGTCGGCAGCTTCGCCAACATCGGCGCGATCGTCGACGGAACCGCGATGCTGGCGACCATCCCCGAGCTGGTCGCGGTGAAGATCCTCGCCGCCCGCCCACATCTGAAGACAAAGCCGCTGCCGCCCACCATGAAGATCGAGGGCTCGCACGCCGAGCTGTTGTGGCCCGCCGTCACCGACGACGACGAGCCTTGCAAGTTCGTGCGCGCCAAGATCCGCGACATTGCGAGGACGGTCCGGGGAACAAAGCGGCCACCCCTCCGCTGACGAACGGGTCACACCATCGAGCCACCAACAATCGCCACACAAGCTACGCCAGATCGCGCGGGGACATCATGGCGGCCCCCGTCCGTGCACCACTAGCGCAGGTTGGCGACGGCCGATCGCGCCAGCATGGCGTCCGCGTCCGGCAGAGTGGGATCTTTCTGGCGACGGCTCTTGTAAACGGCCACCAGCTCTCCGAAGGCGCGCTGGGTCTCCAGCAGGGCCTCGCCTTCCGCCTCGAGATCGGCCTCGCTGATGTCCTCCCGGGCGAGCGTCTTTTCCTGGCGGTCGATCTCGCCTTTCAGCACCAGAATGGCGTTCAGGATGGTACCGCTTGAAATGTGCTCGCTCATTTCCCACCTCCCTCGTCCCACTCGCGAAACGACGCCGCCAGCTCCTTCAACCATTGAACATAGAGGCCAAGGGGCATGTCATCCTTCGGCGCCAGGGTGTAATGGTTCGGCCCGGAGGTGTGGTCGTCATCCTGAGTCACCGCCAGCGCCTCGGGAATCGGCGCTCCTTTCGGCAGCCGAAAGCTATGCCACCCCCCTCTGGCGGCGAACGCAGGCTGTTGATCCCAGAGTGAGATCCCCCAGTGCCGCCCGCCCGTCCGTGTGGTCCGACACCCACGGATCCAGGGTTGCCCGTTCTGCTGGAAGACCTCCACATCGGGCTGTCGCCAGCGTCGTCCGGCCGGGGTGACGATCTCAAAACCGACCGTGAGCGGTTCGACGGCAATGTCCCTGTCGGAAGGGGACTTCCCTCCCTGACGGAGTACCTCGGCGACTCGATCCCGAAGGACGCTCTTCTTCAGACCACGCCAGAGGTCAATAGGCACGGTCTTGTCGAAGTAGTATCGGAGGGCTCCGGCGGCCTCGTAGGCCTGTCTCATGGTGTCGGCCATCGCTGGGGGAAGGTAACACAAGGCGCGCCCCACGACGGATTTGGACAACCGATTGGCCACCCCCTCGAGAGCAGTGGAGGTCGTGATGTCGCGGGCGCCGTGAACGAGCGCAAGGTCTGCGCGCGTTCGTCGTTGCCGGAAGGAAATGCGCCCCGCCTCTTGCAAATCGGCATCGGGATGGCACCACCGGGAGCGGGCCCGTCACCATCCATGCGCCTCCGCGTATCGTTTGCCGTCGTCGATGCGGCTGGCATTTCTGATGCAGCGATCGCTGGAGAATCTCAGATCACGGCTGGCCAACAAGCGAGGGCATCATGAGCGCAACGTCAAAGAATCTCCGGATCGAGGGTTCGGTGAGCGAGGGCTTCGAACCGGTGCGCGAGGCATTCGTTGACAACTTCACCCATCGCGGCGAGCGAGGCGGAGCGTGCTGCATCTACCAGGACGGCGAAAAGGTCGTGGACCTCTGGGGCGGGGTGCGCGACCGCGCCAGCGGCGATCCGTGGCGCGCCGACACCATGGTCGTCGTTCACTCGGCCACCAAGGGCTTCGCCGCGATGGTCATGGCGCTGGCGCACTCGCGTGGGTGGCTCGACTACGACGAGCGCATCTGCACCTACTGGCCCGAGTTCGCGCAGGCGGGCAAGGAGCGGATCACGGTCCGGCAATTGCTCGCACACCAGGCCGGGCTGTTTGGGTTCGACGAACCGGTCGACCGCGATACCGTGGCGGACCTGGATCGGTTGGCGCAAGTCATGGCCCGGCAGCGGCCGGCCTGGGAGCCAGGTGAGCGACAGGCCTATCACGCGATCAGCCTCGGCTTTTACGAGGGCGAGCTGTTGCGCCGGATCGATCCCGCGCATCGCAGCCTGGGCCGTTTCTTCGCGGAAGAGATCGCGGCGCCGTTGCGCCTCGACTTCTATCTCCGGTTACCCGAGTCGATGCCCAACGACCGCCTGGCGTGGCTCGAGCCGCCCGGCCGCTGGAAGATCCTGACCGGGATGCCCCTTCCGGTGGTGCTGGCGGCGATGAATCGACGATCCGTCCTCCACCGATCGCTGATCGCCAACCCGGGGACGGGCTTCTACGTCGATCCGCATCGGATTTGCGCGCGGGAGCTCGAGGCCCCGTCCGGGCTGGGTGTGGGCACGGCGCGGGCGATGGCGAGAGCGTACGGCGTGTTCGCCGCTGGCGGGCGCGAGCTGGGGTTGCGTCCGGAGACGATCGAGGCGCTGAAGGCACCGGCGACGCCGGCGCGGCACGGCTTCTTCGACGAGTGCCTTCGGGGCTCGGCGCAGTTCTCGCTGGGGTTCATGAAACCCAGCGATTCGCTCCCCTTCGGTCATCCGGGCGCGTTCGGAGCACCCGGAGCGGGCGGCGCGATGGGCTACGCGGATCCGGAGACGGGCATCGGCTATGGGTACGTGACGAACCGGATGGGCACCAAGATCTCCGGCGATCCACGTGACGTTGCGCTGCGCGCTGCGATTCCAACGACCGCCCGCCGTTTCCGTACCGCGCGCCGGGAACGCGAAGCACCGAAAGCGCAGGCGCGCGGCGTGGCCGAATGTCAGCGCGGAGTCTGAGGTCCCTCAGGCGCGTACAGTACGGCGTGCTATTTTGGGGGCATCGCGCCCGTCGTCCCAGATCCGCGTCGTATCAAGGTCTTCCCGACCGAAATGGCGTTCGAGAGGTGGCTCGCCGCCCATCACGACGTGGAGCCAGAGGTCTGGATCAAGGTCCACAAGAGATCGTCGGGGCTCGCGTCGGTGACGCCGGCCCAGGCGCTGGATGTCGCCCTGTGCTGGGGTTGGATCGACGGCATCCGCAAGGGATTCGACGAGCGCTCATTCCTGCAGCGGTACTCACCCCGCGGGCCGAGGAGCATCTGGAGCCAGATCAACCGCGGTCACGTCGCGCGCCTGCTGGCGGCCGGCCGGCTGACCCCGCACGGCCAGCGCCAGGTCGACGCGGCAAAGGCCGACGGCCGCTGGGACGCGGCCTACGCCCCTCAGCGCGCCACGAACGCGTCGACCATCCCCGCTGACCTGCGCGCCGCCATCGACGCAAGCCCGCGCGCGCGCAAGACCTTCGGCACGCTCAACAAACAAAACCTGTTCGCGCTGGTATTTCGCACCAACGCGATGAGGACGCCTGAAGGTCGTGCCAGGAAGATCGCTGCCCTGGTCGCGATGCTGGCGCGTGGAGAGACGATTCATCCCAACGCCGCGCCCCGGCCGCGACCGGGCAAGGCTCGCCGGGTGCGGTGAGCCCTGGGCGGTGGCGGCGGCCGGGGTACAGACCGCCGTCGATGCGGGCGGCGCAGGCGCTGCGGTCCGATCCGCCGGTCACACGGCTGCGCGGGGCGCGCGCGCGTTCTCGGGCGTCTGGCCCGAGGGCGACAGGCCGCGGGTGATCACGCTGGGGCCGTCCAGGACGTCGAACAACCTGACGTCGACGCTGGCGATGGCCGGGTTTTCACGCAGCCGCGAAACGATCGGCCCCTCGAGGTAAGCGGTCGCCGCAGCCCGGTCCGCGAACAGGTAGACCCCCCCGGCGCGGCCGCGCTCCTCGTCGAGGATCCACACTTTCCAGAGCAGGCCGGGGACGGCGGCAATGGCGCCCGCCACGTGGTCGGCGTGCCCGCGAAACTCGGCGGGCGTGCAGCGCAGGTCGAACTGGATCTGAACGTTGACTTTGGGTGACATGGGATGGCTCCTTTCGACGCCGAGATTGCCGCGGGGCGGGCCCCGTCGCATGATGGCGCCGTGAAAAGGGCATGAAATCGTCATGACCGCGACGAGCCTGGCCGACCGGATCCGCCTCGAACGACGCTCGGGCTTTGTCGGGCGGGAGGCGGAGCTCGCGCGCATGGCCGGCGCGTTCGAGGAACGTGGGCCGGTGATGACCTTGGTGGTCGGTCTCGGCGGGATGGGCAAGAGCAGCCTGCTCGACGCGTTCGCCGAGCGTCTCGAGGAGCAGGCCATCCGCGTGCTGCGTGTCGACTGCCGGGCCGTGGAGCCCACCTCGGCCGGACTGTTGTCGGCGCTCGGCCAGCTGCTGGGAGCGGCACCGTCTTCGCCTCTCGACCTCGCGGAGCGCCTCGCGCCGCTGGGCCCGCGCGTGGCGCTGGCCTTCGATCATTACGAGGCCTTCCGGGTCCTGGACGGGTGGTTTCGCCAGCAGCTGCTGCCACCGCTCCCGTCGTCGGTGCGCGTGTTCGCCTGCGCGCGCTCGGCGCCGATCGAGGCCTGGACCGCGGATCCCGGGTGGGGCCCGCTCGTCCAGATCGTTCGCCTGGGGCCGCTCGACGAATCGTCCTCGCGGCGGCTGCTGGAGGGGCAGGGGATAGCGCCTGCCGCGGTCCCCCGCCTGCAACGGCTCTCGCAGGGGCACCCGCTGACGTTGCGGCTGGCGGCGCGAGCGCTGACGGAACGCCCCGATGTCTCTTTCGATGAGGTCGACGCTCGCCCCTTCATCGAGGTGCTGGCGCCGATGTTCCTGCAGGAGGTTCACGACGGGCGCGTGCGGCGGCTGCTGGAGGCCGGTTCTCTGGTCCGGCGGGCGACGCGATCGGGCCTGGCGGCGATGGTGCCCGAGCATTTCAACGAGGAGTCCTTCGCTGCGCTGCGGGCGCTTCCGTTCGTCGAAATCGCCGCCGACGGTCTGGTCGTGCACGAGACCGTTCGTGCCGCCATCGCGGCCTCGCTCCGCGCGCTGGATCCGCAGCGTCACCAGGCGTTGCGCCGGGCGGCATGGACCTGCCTGCGGGCGGAGGTGGCCGGGGCCGCCCGGGCGCAGCGGTGGCGCTACATGGCGGATCTGCTCTACCTCGTGGACCGCCCCCAGGTGCGCGAGGCCTTCTTCCCGTCGGAGGGCGAGGTCCACGGCGTGGAAGCTGCGCGCCCGTCGGACGGGCCGGCCATTCTGGCGCTCGCACGCGCGTTCGATCAGGGCGGGCAAGGTGGGGCTGCCGGCGTGGAGGCGTGGTGGGCCGCAATACCGAACGCCTTTCACGTCGTGCGCGCGCCCGCCGGTGGCATCCTGGCGTTTCATGCCCTCGCGCTCGCCGCGGAGGCGGACGCGGCGTTGCGGGGCCGCGATCCCCAGACGAACCGCTGGTTGGCCCACCTGCGCGCCAGCGGCATCTCCGCCCACCCTCCGGTCTTCTTCGAGCTACGGGCGCTGGCCGCGGGCAGCGGCGAGGCGCCTTCGCCGCCCGCCATCGCGTGCATGCTCGACGTCAAGCGCTCCTACCTCGAGCACCCCGATGCGCGCCGGATCTACGTGGGCATGGCCCATCCCCAGGCCGCGCTCGGCGTGCTGGGCGCGCTCGGCTTCACCGCGCCCGAGTCCCTGGGCCCGGGCGTGGGCGGTGTCGGGATTGGCACGATCATGCTCGACTTCGGGCCCGGCGGCGTCCTGGGATGGCTGGCCGGTCTCGCCGACGCGCAGTTCTCCGACGCCGTCCGCCCCTTCGACGTCGAAGCGCGCGCGCTGCGGACCGCCACCGGCAACGTCCCCCTCACCAAGCTGGAGTTCGGCGTGATGAAGTACCTCGACGCTCACCCCGGCCATGTCGTGACGCGGGACGAGCTGCTGCAGCATGTCTGGGACCAGAGCTTCGGCGGCAGCAACGTCGTCGATGCCGTCGTCAAGAGCCTTCGCAGAAAGCTCGGCCCCCTCGGCAGCGCGCTCGAGACGGTCATCGGCCACGGCTATCGCTTCACCGGCTTTCCTCAGTGACAGGTCAGATGAGCCTCGTTGGACGACGGCATCTCCGCTTCCTGGGCTAGGCCGCCCCCACCGCGGCTGATGAATGCCACCCGATCCGAACGACGCCGGCCGTGCCTTTGGGCGGAACAACAGACGCCGCCACATGGTATTGATGGACGGATGCTGAAGGTCGGGAAACTGGTGGGGGCGTTGCTGATCGTGGTGCTCGGCGCGTGCAGCAGCGGGGCCACGGGCATGCGCGGCCAGGCGGACGGCGGCAAGGTCGACGGTTCCACCGAGGTTGCGCCCGACGCGCCGGCCGAGGCGGCGGTCGATTCGGCGCCGTCCACGCTCGACGCGGCCGCCGAGGTCGGAACCGACGCCGCGACGGATGTCGCCGCCG
Organism: Polyangia bacterium; assembly: GCA_035577105.1. Lineage (GTDB taxonomy): Bacteria > Myxococcota_A > Polyangia > Fen-1088 > Fen-1088 > DATKEU01. The sequence continues at coordinate 7,021 of DATLVT010000375.1, read as the reverse complement.
AGGCGCCCGTAGAGTACGACGCGGGCGCCGGCTGTACCGGGCCGGGCGTCGAGGCGCCGCTCGCGCCGGCCGAATCTGGTCTGCCGGCGACCGGTCTCGTGCTGTGGGTCCGCGGCGATCGCGGCATCTACAAGACCGCGCAGAACGGCGTCTGCGCTTGGCTTGACCAGAGCGGAATGGGGAACGATCTCCACCCGGCGACGACGCGGCCGACATGGGAGGCGACCGCCGTCGGCGGCAAGCCCGCCGTCCACAACGCGGCGGTCGGGCAGGAGATGAGCATCAGCGGCGTGCTGGGAGTCGCCCCGACATCAGGCCGAACGTTCATCGCAGTGTCGATGCTCGTCGCGGCCGACGGGCGCTATGACCCCATCATCCAGGGGCAGAGCGGCTCGGCGGGCACGTACATCGCGATCGACTCCAACACGTGGATGACGGTCGGCAATCGCGATGGCGCCTACCTCACGAACAACTCGTTCGACACGGCGCTGGCGACCAGCACGTCGCCGCGGGTGCACGTGCTCACGATCCCGACGATGACGCCGGGCGCTTCCGTGACGACGGCGCTCGATTACCGCGTCGACGGCGCCGCCCAGGCGCTCACGCTCCAGCAAGGTAACAGCGGAGGCGTCATCCAGAGCTTCGCTGACGCCAACTTCACGTCAATCGGGGTCGTCGTCGGCACGACGAGCGCCGGAGTCGTGCCGGGCAACGGTTACATCGCCGAGGCGATCATCTACGACCGCCCGCTCACCGCCAACGAGACCTCCGCCGTCGAGGCCGCGCTCAAGGCGCGCTACGGCATCCCGTAGCGCGCGCGACGCCAGCTCGACCGTCGGGTTGCGCGGTGACCGTCAGTTACTGCGCCCCCTGAGAGAATCCCACTATTGGGTCAGGAGAGCCTCGACGATCACCATGACCACGCAGTACGTCTAACCCCGAGGGGCAGCGCCGCGTCCGCCCGCGACGCGGCCGGACGCCGAGCAGGACATCGCCACGGGGACGAGCAGGATGCCCGCCGCAAAGCAGCTCAGAAGAAAATGTAACGTGGCTTCCAGGGCAGTGCTGTTAAACTATTGGTTTCCGGCGATGCGAACCTTCCAAAAACCGAGCCCGGAGGGCCATCGCGTCCCTGTGGGGTTGAACCTGGCCGCCGGCCATGCCCCGTGAGCCGCTTTTCCGGACGCTGGCCTCTACGAGGGAAGTGAAGACAGCTTCTCGAGACGCGCCGACCTTGCGGCTGGTCACTCCAGACCAGCCACGCCTGACACTCTCGGTCAGCGACGAGCTGTATCAGCGCTATGCGCCGTACGTGGCCACCATGGTGATCCGTCTGATCGGCCGTCGCCACGGGGTGGAGGATCTGGTCCAGGACGTCTTCGTCGAGGCGGTGCGCAAGATCGGCAGTCTGCGCGAACCAGACGCCATCCGTGGATGGCTGTCCACGATGACCGTGCGGTTGGTTTACCAGCGGCTGCGCGTATCCCGCCTGCGCCGGTTCCTGGGATTGGACGACGAACGGGGAGACGAGATCGCCGATCAACTTCCTCATCGCGGGATCACCCCCGAAGACCGCGCGCTGCTGGCCGAGGTGTTCCGTCTCCTGGACGAATGCGCCACCGCCGATCGCGTGGCGTGGTGTCTGAACCGTGTTCACGGCGAGACGCTGGAGCGCACAGCCGAGCTGTGTGGTTGCTCGGTACCCACCGTCAAGCGGCGCATCGCCCGTATCCAAAACCGGATCGACGCGAGGTTCGCCGATGAATGACCTGAACGCGCGTCTGCGGCAGGCAGGCGAGTCCCTGGAGTTCCCGTGGGACGGGCGCGGACCCGGTCAATCCTTGGAGACCTTTCATCGTCGTCAGCGTCGCCGCCGACGGGTGAGGACCATGCAGGCGGCGGCTCTGGCGACCGTGATGATCGCCGGCGGGGGGGCGCTGTGGCTGCGGGGACGAACGACGGTGGCGCCGACAGCGGCGCCGGTTGTCGCGGTGTCGTCGCCGACGACGCTCCCTGTGCTGACCCTCAGCGACGGTTCGCGCGTGACGTCGTTGCAGCGCGACAGCGACATCCAGGTGGTCGCCGACAACGTCCAGGCCGCGTTGATCAAACTGCGGCGTGGTCGCGGGCGATTCGACGTCATGCCCCGCGGCCCAAGGAGATTCACGATCAACGCGGGCGACGTCACGGTGTCCGTGGTGGGGACAGTCTTCACGGTGGAGCGAATCGCCGATCGCGTCGGCGTCGTCGTCGAGCGCGGGCAGGTGAATGTCAGCTGGCCATCAGGCCGGCGATCGCTGAACGCCGGGGACGAGGGCTGGTTTCCGCCGATCGGCGGGGTCAGCGCCGAAACGACTGCCCCGGTGCACGCGTCGGGAGCCCTGGCGCACGCCAGCCCGATCAGGGAGCCGCCGCAACCCAGCGCCGCCGAGCTGATGTCGACGGCCGACAAGGCGCTGCGCGATGAAAATCCCGCCCGCGCCGCCGAGCTGTTGCGGCGCCTGTTGCGTTACCACGGGCACGATTCCAGCGCTTCATTGGCGGCGTTCACGCTGGGGCGGATCCTGCTGTTTGATCTGCGAGACTATCGCGGGGCAGCGGAAGCCTTTGCCCAGGCGCGGGCGCTGGCGCCGGCAGGCGCCTTCGCCGATGACGCCCTGGCCCGCGAGGTCGAATCGTGGGCCAAGGCCGGCGCGCCGGAGAAAGCCGCCGCGCGCGCCACGACCTACCAACGTCTCTATCCTGGCGGCAGGCGGCTTTCCGAGGTGCGCACGCTGGGAGGCCTGGACCACTGACAAGAACGATCCGCAGAGCGCCGTTCGCGTCGGTGGCTCTGTTTTGTGGGCTCGGCGTGTGGCTGGTGGCCCGAACTGACGACGGCGCGCACGCTGGTGAGGCAGGGGGCCCGACGCCGATAGCGCTCACCATGCGTTCATGTCCTTCGGCGTTGACCGCGGCGGTCGGTCGCGTCCTCGCTCTGGAGCTGCGCGAGATCCCCCTCATCAGCGGGGACTCTGGCGTGGCCGTCCGGCACCGGTTGACGGTCAGCTGCCGGGACCAGACCGCCGAGATCGCGGTCCAGACCACCGCGCCCGCGCAGAACATGAGCCGGCTTTTGAACCTGAACGAGTTCTCGGCGGACGATCAGGCGCGCGCCGTGGCGCTGGCCGCGGTCGAACTTCTGGCGGCCATGGACGCGGACATCCGCCAGCGTCTGGCGCCGTCCGTCGCCAACGTCCCGCCTTCCATCCCTCGGCCTGTCGCCCCCGAACCACCAACCACCCTGGTGTCACCCGCGCCGCCCATTCCCCGCGACGGCGGTGGTCGCGGGCGTGTCTTTGCCTGCGGTGGCTTTCGATCTTTCATCGCTGGCGGCTCCGCGCTGCAGGTTCTTGGCGGCGGCGTGGCCTGGTCCCGACGTCTGCGCGTGACGCCGCTGGTGCTCGCGCTTGACGCGGATCTGGGGTTCGGAGAAAGCCAGAATCAAACCCGCGCCGCCAGCGCATGGTTGGGATCGCTGGGCGCCGTCCTGGGCGCCGCGCGGGACTTCGGACGCATCACGGCCGAGATCGGAGCGGGACTGCGGGTGGGCGGCGCCCGGTTCCACGGAGAGGTCGACGGGGGGACGGTGCTGTTGCCCTGGGCGGGGCCCCTGCTGGCGCTGCGCCTCTCCGTTCAGACATGGCGGGTCAACCTGACCACCCGCTTCGAGGCTGGCCTGGCGGCGCTGGGAGCGCAAGGAACAGCGGACGGCCAGGCGCTGGTGTCGGCCCGGGGCCTGTGGCTGGCCGCAGGCGTGGGGATTGGATTCTGATGCCATCTTTTCTTGAGCCGGTTTTCGGACGAAGCGCCTCTGGGAGCAGTGGGGGGCACCACGCTGGCGAGGTGCATCGACCCTGTGATGGCATTGCGTACGTACCAATCATGGCTGCTGCTGTCCTGCGCTCTGGCCATCGGCTGTCAGGGAAACGCTTCCCATCCGTCGACGACCGGAGCGGCCGACGCCGGCGCCGCTGAGGCCGGTGCGAGTGGCGGCGCGGGCGGCGCGGTTAGCACCGGAGGCACCAGCGGCGGCGCGGGCGGGTCGCCTGCCGGCAGCGACGGCAGCGGCGGCGGTGCGGGCGGCGGGGGCGGCGCGCTTTCTGGCGAAGACGGCGGCGGTGCCAGCGCGGATACCGGCGCTCCCGCAGGGCCCATCAAGGTGCTGCTCTTCAACCACACCGCCGGGTACGGTCACCAGTCGCGCCTGACGGCGATCCCGCTGCTGATGGCCGCGGCGGCCGCGAACAATATTGATCTGGATCTGCGCTACGCCCACGCGACGATGTCTGGCAAAGCCCCGCTGCCGGAGGGCACCAACGACAGCGCCACGCCGCCCGATCTGTCGGCGTTCACGCCGGGTGGTCTGGACCGCTACGACGTCGTCTTCTTTCTCAACACCACCGGCAACGTTTTTCAGGGCGCCGACGAGACCGTGCACCAGCAGGCGCTGCAGGATTTCATCGACCACCGCCACGGTGGCTTTGTCGGCGCCCATTCGGCCGCCGACACCTACGACGACACCTGGCCCTGGTACCAGAACATGATCGGCTCGATCTACAGCGGGCATTCGAACGTCGTGGCGGGAACGGTGCGAAAGACTCCGGGCGTCACCTCGGTGATCCTGACCGAGGCCATGGTCCCCGAGCCCTGGCAACGCATGGAAGAGTGGTACACGTACCGGCGTGACGTCCGCCAGTTGACCGGCTTCACCGCGCTGCTGCTGGCCAACGCGCCCCTGCCAACCGGCGGCGTCGGCGAGCGGCCGAGCGCCTGGGTGCACGAAGTGCCGGGCGGCGGCCGTGCTTTCTACACCGGCTTCGGCCATTTCGCGGCCGCATTCCAGGAGGAAGCGGTCATGCGTCTGCTGATGGCCGGCGTGAAATGGGCCGCTCATCGCACTGACTGACAGCAGCGGCGCGGACATCTCTAAACAGCTGGAAAGGTTTTTCGAACCGAGTGTTTTTTCTGATCGGTTTTTGGTGGGTCGCCGCATCTCTCCGATCGGAGGTGTCTATGTCCGCACCGTGCAGAGTTTCGCCGCCCCCTCCCTGGTGGGCGCTGGTGCGCCTGGCACTCGCCATTGCCGTAACCGGATGCACGGGTGTCATCAACACCCCGCCGGGTCAACCTGGCGCCGGTTCGGGCTCCGGCGCGGGTGGCGTCGGCGCCGGTGGCATGGCGGGTGCGGCATGCGCCGTCGCGCCGGTGCCCGTCCAGCGCCTGACGAAACTCGAATACAACAACGTGGTCCGCGATCTGTTCGGTGTTCAAAAGGACTATACGGCGGGGTTCTCGGAGGATGCCGAGGGCCCTGCGGGGTTCACCACCGAGGGCATTGCCCAGAATCTGGCATTGAGCCAGGTGACCGACTATCTGAACGCCGCCAGAGCGGTGGTCGCAGATGTGTTCGCCGCCAGCCCGAACCGGCTGCTGACCTGCACGTCAGGCGATGCCTGCGCCCAGTCGATCATCACGTCGCTGGCGACGAAGGCGTTTCGCGGACCGCCACCCGCCGACGAGATCACGAATCTGATGGCGATCTACAAATCTTCCAGCAGTTCGGTATTCACCGATGCCTTGAAGCTGGCGGTGAGGGCCATCCTCGTCTCGCCCCGATTCCTGTTCCGGGTCTATCAGCTCCCGGCGAACCGCAGCATGGTGACGCCCCTGACAGACTACGAGCTGGCCAGCCGCCTCTCGTTCTTCCTCTGGGGATCGATCCCCGACGATCCTCTCATGGCTGATGCGGCGCAAGGACGTCTGCAGCAATCAGAGGTGCTCAGGGGCCATGTGCTTCGCATGCTCCGGGATCCGCGCGTCGCGTACCTGAGCGACAGCTTCGGTCACCAGTGGCTGCAGCTCGACCGCTTCGACGCCACCAGTCTGGATACGACCCGCTTTCCCACCTGGGACCCCGGCCTGAAGACCTCGATGAAGAACGAGACGCTGGCTTTTCTGAACCATGTGTTCGGACAGGACACCAGCGTCATGGACTTCATCGCGGGAACGTACAGCTTTCTCGATCAGAACCTCGGCCGACACTACGGCATCTCCGTACCGGCCGGCGCTGGTACGCAGATGACGCAAGTTGCGCTCAACGACCGGCGCGTCGGGATCCTGACGAATGCGTCGGTCCTTGCCCTCACGTCCGAAGCCAACCGCACCTCGCCCGTCCGTCGCGGGAGGTGGGTGCTGCAGCAGATCTTGTGCGCCGATACCGGTGAGCCTCCGCCCAACGTGCCGCCCCTTCCCCCTCCGGTCAACGGAGCCTCGGATCTGCAAGCCGAATCCAAGATCCGCCAGAGGCTCGCCCAGCATGTGGAGCAGAGCGCCTCGTGCGCCGCTTGCCACAACATGCTCGACCCGATCGGCTACGGCTACGAGAACTACGACGCTGCCGGCATCTGGCGGACGACCTATCTGGACGGCGCCGCGGTCGATGCGTCCGGGCAGCTGCCGACCGGTGAGACGTTCAACAACTTCATCGATCTCGCGAAGCTCCTGCGGTCGGACAGCCGCTATCCCTTGTGCTTCACCAAGCGCCTGGCCTCCTTCGCAGAGGGACGCGACGTGACCGGAGCAGCGGATCAATGCACAACGCAGCCCATCGCCCAGACCAGCGTGGGCCCGACGCAGAAGTTCTCCGATCTCGTCGTCCGGTTGATCTCCGACGCGAGTTTCCGCTCCCGTCACGTCAACGATTGAGAGGAACACCAGCCATGAGGAAGTTCCAGATACCGCGGCGCAGTTTTCTCAAAGCGACCGGCGTCTCGATCCTGCTGCCGTCTCTCGACGTCATGGTTCACCCACGAACATCGTCGGCGGCGGCACCGCCAGCCGCCAGCCCACGTTACGCCGCGTTCTTCTTGTCCCTGGGGATGTGGGGTCACGGCTACGACCCCACGAAGAACGATGCGACCCGCTACTATGAGATCAAGGCCGGCGATCCAAAGCTGGGCACGGGGTCATGGCACCCGGC
>DATLVT010000374.1:0-26599 GCA_035577105.1 Polyangia bacterium | reverse complement strand
CCCGCCGTCGGCGGCACTGGGCGCGCCCAGCTCGACGCGATAGAGAAAGTCGGGCGACTGTAGCATCGCCCAGACGGCGTGCTGGATCCCGGACAGAACGCTGCTGCCGGTCTGGCTGCCGATGGTGGTGGCCAGGGTGACGAAGGCCGTCGTCTCGTCGGCGGACAGCGGTCGGCGGAACACGCGACGGCCGAAGGCGTTCAGCCCCGACGTCAGGCAGGCGGTGTCGGCCATTGACGACGGGACGCAGGAGAGCACCGCGGCCGCGTGCTTGGCGTCGGCGAACGCGAAGGTGGTGGCGGCGGCAAGGACGGTCTCGTACTGGCCGACGCCGGCCGGCGAGATGGCGACCGTCGAAGCACCGACGGTGGCGAAGCCCCCGATCAGCGAGTCGACCTCGACCGGCGACAGCGGCACGTCGATGCCCAGCACATCCTGCAGGCTGTTGGCGAACTCCCAGGCCGTCAGCTTGTGCAGGCCGTTTGTCGGCAATGGTGCGGACGGCAGGTTGAGGACTCCGGCGCCCGAGGTCGCGCCACCGCCGACGCCACCGGACGGGCCGCCGCCGGGTGGGCCCCCGTTCGGGGGGCCGCCGCCCGTGTCGCCGCCCGGACCTCCGCTGGATGAGCCGATCTGGCCTGAACAGCCGACGAGCAGCGCGGCGCCGATCGTCACTGTCACTGTCACTGTCAATGACTCAATCAAAAGCCGCTTGATGATCATTACAATCTCCCAACTCTCTTTGCGATCAGACGCCGGACGGGGCATCGGGAAGGCAACCGATCCGCTTCATGTCCACTGCAATGTCGTCGAAATATCGATCGACGGCGGTCGACCCGCCGTAAGAGTGAAAGCCAAACCCGAAGAACGCGTAGCCGCCGATGATGCCGCTGCTCTTTCCGTTCAGCACGCTGCCCGCGCTGCGCGGGACGCTGCTGAAATCGATGTGCTGCACGTCGAACTGAGCGAGTTGCTTGCCGTCGACCCAGAGGACCATCAGCGCCGGGTTGTCGCCGAACTCCCATTCGACGCAGTTCCAGGTTCCGGCGGGGTACTTGTCGCGCGCCGGCGGATACGCCGCTTCCTCGACGAAGCCCTTGGCGACGTCCGGTGCCGGAGCGAAGAGATCAAAGCCAAGTTGCCAGGAGTTGGCGTAGTGCGCGAACTCCATGTAATTGAAATTCATTCCCTTGTTGATCGTCGGCGCCACAGTCGGGCTGCTGGTGCTGCCCGCGAACCCGAGCTCGATGTGCGAGCCGACGTTCGTGTTGGCATAGACGTACGCCCGGCCGAAGAGTGGCCCCGCTCCATGCAGCGCCATCGGTATGCTCTTTGCGATGATCATGGCAAAGTCGCCGGACGTGCCGCTGCCGTGCACGTGGTAGGCGTGCTTGCCGTGGGCGACGATCTGTTGCTGGACCTCCAGCGTGCCGGCCCCTCCCATCTGCGCGCTCCAGCGGGTGGGGTCGATCATCCCTTGCTCGAAGTCCTCGCAGAACAGGTTGCCGCACGGACCGCCGTTGCCCGATGGCGGCCCTGGATCGGTGGCGGCGTCTGCCAGGACCTCGGGCAGGCTGGCGGCGCCGTCCGGCGGTCGGGTTGCTTCATCGACGGCGAGGCCGTCGACAGCGGCGCCTGTGTCGACGCCGCTGACTCCTCCGGTACCGACGCCGGCACCGCCGTCTCCGTGGCCGCCGGCCGACGATCCAGGGATGTGAGGGCCAGCGTCACTGCTCGCGCAGGCGCCGACGAAGATCGCCGCCGCAACGGCGACCAGACACAAGGTGTTACCGAGATCCTTCATCGTTGGCTTTACTGCGCGGACGTGGAGTCGGAGGGGGGAAGCTGGGTGACCCCCCAGTTCATGTTGGGCTGTGGCCCCAGGGTTATCTCCAGGGTGCCGCCCGCGGCGAACTGCGAGTGATAGAACCAGCTGTTGTCCTGGGGCTGTCCGTTCAAGGTGGCCGACTGGATGTAGATGTTGGCCGCCGAGTTGTTCCTGGTGGTGATGACGAATTCCCCTCCCGGGTAGTACTTCTTGTCGAGGGCGATGCGGACGGTGTCGAAGATGGGGCTGGTGATGTCGTAGATGGGCTTGCTGCCGCAGGTGCCCTGCACGGCGAACAGGCCCATCGCCATCAACGCGCTGATCCCGCCCATCTGCCCCTCGTCCTCGTCGTGGCCGCCATAGCCAAGGTCGGGCGTCACGCCGCCATAGGCCTTGTCCTTGACCTGCCGGACCCAGTACTGCGTCAGCCAGGGCTTGCCGGCATAGTTGAACAGGTGCGCGTTGGAGCATCCCGGCTGGTTGGCGTAGCTGACCGTTCCGGACGAGTACCCGAACACGAAGCTCTGCGGCGCCGACTGCTGGAAGGCCGAATTCAACTTGTCGCAGTAGGCGTCCTTGCCGCCCATCAATTGCACCAGCTTGGCGACGTCGTGGGAGGTGAACCAGGTGGCCTGCCAGGAATTGGCCTCGATCCATCCGGCGCCGGACAGAGGATCCGTGGACGTCCAGTTGCCGTTGGCGTCCTTGGGAAACAGGAATTTCAAGGTGGGGTGGTAAAGGTTCTGCCAGCCCTTCGAGCGCCGGATGAATTCGGCATAGTCCGACTGCAAGCCCAGCTTGCTGGCCATCTGGGCGGCGCACCAGTCTTCAAAGTTGGCCTCCAGAGTCACGCCCGCATTGCCGGCCATGTACCCGTGGGAGATGTAAAAGTCGTTGGCCCCTTCGATCCCGCCGGGAGAGTGGTCCTTCTTGATCTGCTGGAAGGCCGCCATCGGATCGAAGCTGTAGGCTCCCTTCTGATAGGCGGCGGCGACCAGCATGCTGGCGGGGGCGCCGGTCATGATGTAGCTGTACCCGCCCAGGTTCGGGCCGCGATCCATGGCCCCGCCGACGCGCCCCATCTCCAGGAGGCCGCTGGCGACGCTGTCCAGGACGTCGGGCCAGGCCAGGCCCCAGAGCGTGTTCAGGTTCCACTGGGTCAGCCAGAAGGCGTCGGAGTTGTAGATGTGGAACCTGGGGGTGCCATCGGCGTTGAGCGGCACGTTGCGGACCTTGAGGACGTTGTCGTTGCCTCCCTTGCCGTTGGTGTAATCGGGATAGGCGCCGTTGACGTCCTCGGTCATCTCTCGGCCCAGCAGCACGTGCCACAGGTCGGTATAGAACTTGACCTGCTGATCGTGGCTGCCGCCCGTCACCTGGATCTTGTTCAGCCTGTTGTTCCACTCGTCGTGGGAGGCCTTTCGCACGCGATCGAAATCCCAGTGGTTCAACTCCGTCGTCAGGTTGAGGCGGGCATTGGCCACGCTGGTGTAGGAGAGCGCCGCCTTCATCTGGACGACGTCGCCCTTGGCCACCGCGTCGTACGAGATGTAACCGGAGGTGCCGAAGCTGTTCTGGTACGTGTTGAGCTTGGACGCCGGCTTGTCGAGGACGATCACGAAGAAGGTGCGGACCGACGTCGGGCCGCCCCAGATGCCGTTGGTTCGATCGTAGTGACCTTCGAACTCGGTCGGGCTGATCTGGGTGATGGCGCCGTTGCGCATGGTGGCGGGCCCGGCCACGCCGCCCAGGTTGATGACGATGTCGGCCTTGCCGGCCTGAGCGAACGTGTAGCGACTGAATCCCACGCGGTTGGTGGTCGTCAGCTCGACGTCGAGGTTGTACTTGTCCAGGTGAAGCTTGTGATAACCAGGGGTGATGACCTCCGTGGTATGGCTGTAGTTCGACTTCCAGCCGTTCTCGCCATCGGTGACAGTGAACGTTCCACCGGACGTCGGCATGACGCACAGGCCGGTCGACATCCATCCGTGCACATGACAGAAGCCCAGCGCCGTCGGGACGCTGTAATTGTAGCCACCGCCGCCCTGGTCCTGGTTCTTGCTGTGGGGCGTGAGTTTGACCATGCCGAAAGGCATGGCGGCCGGCGTTGAGAAGAACCAGCGGCCCTTGTTCGTCTCTATCCAGGGATTGACCAGACTGGCGTAGTCCTGTTCCTGGACGCCGCTGTCGCCGGTCGCTGTCGCAGGATCGCTGGCGGCGTCGACGACGGTGGCGCCGCCAGCGGCGTCGCGGGCGTTCGTTCCGCCGGCGCCGGTCGGTTGCGCCCTGGAGCCGCCGCTCCCTCCGGCGCCGACGTCCATCGCCACGCCAGCGTCGTCGCCGCGCTGGCCACCCGCCGAGGTGCCGGGGGGCAGGGCGCCGTTACCGCCGTTCGTGCAGCCGCCGTGGACCATGGCCGTGATGGCGATGAGACCGAGGCGGGTGCGCGGAGTTCCCATCTTGTAAGTGATGGGCGGAAACTGGGCCGCCTTTCACAATGCTGCCCGTTAGCGTCAGCCCGCGTCGTGGCGACGTTGGACCGAACTTACGTCGTCGGGTCACTTAACCGAATCGGATCGTGCGATAATCAACGACGATTCGATGGGATTGGAATAGCAAGGCCTGTTGAATGATGGTCTTTGGGCTATGGGCGACGATCGGGCTGATGGCTCCCGCACCGGCGAGCCCCGCCGCCCCCAGCGTCGCGCCATCGGTCGCCATCGATGGGAGCGCGACCTGTCCCACCGCCGGCGAAGTGGCGCTCCGGTTCTCTTCGTTGATGGCGCCGGCGTCCTTGAATGCTCACGGTTCGGCGACGGCTGGCGGCGCTGCGCCGGGCGACGTCGATGGCGGTGACCGGGCGCGGATTGACACCGTCGACGATGCCGTCGAGATCGTCCTGCGCCGCGCGGACGGCACCCTCATCGGCCGGCGGCGACTGCCGGCGCAGGGGCCCTGCGACGAACGGGCGCGTGTCGCGGCGATTGTCCTCGCCACCTGGGAGAGCGATGTTCATCCGGCGTTCGAGCGAGAACTGGCGCCGCCGCCCGAACCGCCGGCGCCATCGCCGGTGCCCACCAGCGACGTGGTGAAACCGCTGCCGCCCGTCCCCGTGGCGCGCAGCTCGAGGCAGTGGGATGTCGGCGTCGGCGCGTTGACCTCGGTGGCGGGCGGCGCCTTCGTGGCCGGCGCGCGCGTCTCGGCAGCTTTTCTGCGCGGCAGCGGCATCGGCGCGCAGATGGCGATCGCTGGCGAGGGCGATCGATCGACCACCGCCGGTGCCGGCCAGGCCGTCTGGTCACGCGTCACTGCAGGCGCGGGGCCCGTCTATCGCCGCCACCTGGGTGCGTGGGCCACCGACGCGAACCTGTCGCTGGTGGCCGCCTGGTTCCGCGTACACGGTGAACAATATCCGGTCGGCTATCAGGGCCGTGGATGGGATGGCGGCGTCGCGGCCGGCGTGCGGCTGATCGCACCAGGCAAGGCGTGGCGCCCCTGGCTGGCCATCGATGCGACGCGGTGGCTGGACCGTCGCGACGTGCGGGAGGCCGTTACAGGCCAGGCGCAGGAGATTCCAGCATGGGCAGCCTCGACATCCCTGGGCGTGAGTTTTTTCAGCCGATGATCGCATTTCGTGTGAAAGGAAGACCGATTTCCCCCCATTTTCTCTGTGCGGTTTCATGACCAAGCCACTTTTGATGCTGGCCACGGGCGACCGCGGCAAATTCTCGGGCCCGACGTCGTCGGCGCCCGAGTCCCCGGTGCCGCAGTTGCCGGACGGCTCGTCTTCCAAGGACGTGAAGACGCCGACCCTGGACGAGATCTATCGGTTGCACGCGCCGATGGTCGGGCGGTGGGTGGGGTGGCTGACCGGCCGAGACGTCGAGGCCGAGGACGTCGTCCACGAGGTCTTCCTGGTCGTTCACAAGCGGCTGCACACGTTGCGCCCCGACGCCAGCATCCCGGCCTGGCTGTACGCCATCACGATCCGCGTTGTCGCCGATCGGCGCCGGGCGCGCCGCTGGCGTCGCTGGTTCGGCTGGGTAGGCGGCGGGGATGCCGGCGGCGCCGCCGCGATCAAGAACGCCCCGTCCACGATGGCCTCGCCCCTGGAGGCCATCGAGCAAAAGGAGGCCAAGGACCTCACGTATCAGATCCTCGATGAACTGTCCGAAGTCCATCGCACGGTGCTGGTCCTCTTTGAATTGCAGGGTTTGAGCGGCGAGGAGATCGCGGCGATCACCGGGACCAGCGTGCCCAACGTGTGGTTGCGATTGCACCGCGCGCGAAAGCATTTTTTGCGGCGTCTCCTGGCATTAGAGGCGAAGCTGCCCGGAGGCCGCGCGCGATGAGCGACAAGGATTTTCTTTCGGGCCGTGACGATGGGCAAGGCGCGCCCAGCCGCTTCGTCGAGGTGGCGGGCCGTCCCGGTGGACCGGACTCGCTGGAACGACGCGCGGGCGCGATGTTGCGAGACATAAAGCCTCCGGCGACGCTGTCGGCGGCCGGGCTGGCGCGCGTGCGCATGCGGCTGGATCAATCGATCCGTCCGACGTCGACGTCGGCGAGGCTTCGCTGGGCGCCGGTCGCTCGCTGGGTCATGGTCGGCGCGTTGATGCTGTTCGGCAGCGGCGTGGTCGCCGCGGCGCGAGGATGGGCGCCCAGCTGGCCGATCCTGTGGACGCTGTTGCCGCACACGTCGAGTCCCTCGTCGGAGGCGCCAGCCCCACGCCGCGAGATCAGGCGGCTCGCGCCGGCGGCCGCGCCAGCGCCCGTGTCGCCGCCCGTGACGTCTCCAGCGGCGGAGCCTCAGCCGACCCTGGCACCCACGGTCTCGCCACCCCCGATCACGACCACCGCCTCGCCACATCGCCGGTCGACCGCCGTCGCGGAGAGGGCGTTGCTGGAGCGCGCCGTGATGGCCCTGCGGCAGAAGCGGGATCCCAACAAGGCCCTGGCTCTCCTCGATGATTACGAGGTGCGGTTCTCGACCAGGGTGCTGGCGCCGGAGGCGGCGCGGCTGCGAATCGAGGCGCTGATCCTGGCCGGACGGCGCCAGCGGGCGCTGGAAGAATTGAACCGGCTGGTGCTGTCCGAAGGAGCGCGGGACCTGGAGCTGGGCCTGATGCGCGGTGTGCTGCGCGCGGCCGCCGGCGACTGCGCGCGCGCCGTGGTCGACTTCGATCGGGTGCGCTCGTCGGCCAGCGACGGCTCGATGAAGCGTCGCGCCGAGGCGGGACGCGCCACGTGTCTGGGCGTCGGTTCGCCCAGGACCGCTGGCTCCGACGGTCTCTAGTGGCGCGTGCTGCTGGCGCGTCAGAGCTCAGACATGATCTGGGCGTACGTGGTGCCGTCCGGGGCCAGGGTCAAGACGTCGCCCACGGCCGTCGGCAACGTCACCTCGGCGCCGCTGAGCGGGCCGGCATCAACGCCGTTCCGATAGAGGCGCACGGTCTTTCCCGGCCACGGATTCACCACCACGGCGGTCTGACCTTGCTCGCTGGCGATGCGGACATACTGGACAGCGCCGCCCTTGAGGCGGCTGGCCACCAGGAACCCGCCCCACGCGCGAAGATTTCCGAAGCGGGCATCCGCTGACGTCGGCCAGTCGGCGAACAACCGCAGCCTGCCCTGGAACGACTGCAACAACATCTCACACAGAGTCGACGGGACGGTGTTCAGGTTCTCGATCCCACCGCCGCCCGTGTGAATGTGCAGGTTCGGGTAGGCGTTGCCCTGCACCCAGGCATCCAGGTGCGCCAGGATATCGGCCGGATCGTGCCCGACCCGCGCCGCCGCTGGATAGAACGTATTGGTGCCGTTCTGGTCGCTCCAGCGGGCCATCTGGTCGACCATGTTCTGGGCGGTGGCCAGCAGCGTTGGATCGCTGTCGAGGCCGATCTGACCGGCGGGGTAGATGTGATGGATCCCGACCGCGTTCTGCGGATACCAGTCCAGGCCGACCTCGGTGTACCGAAAGACGGTCTTGCCGCTTCGGGCAAACGTCGGAAAGGCCGAGAGCTTGGTCAGTCTTTCTTGCCAGACCCCGCGCGCCGCGGCGTCAACGCCCAGCGCGGCGCTGATGTCGATGGTTCCTTGCAAGAGCATCCGCACAAAACCAAGCGACATCACCCCGTTCACTTGCGGGTCAGTGCCGCCCTGGTGTTGAGGATCGCTGTAGACGACGTACCGGGCGCCGTCACTCTTGAGATAGTCCTGCCAGAACGTCGACATCTCTTTCAGCGTCTCGTAGATCCGGGCCGCGTACGCCGGGTCGCGGGTGGCCTGGTAGTGCGTGATCATCACGCTGGCGGCGAAGGCGTTGTTGAATTTCTGGTTCCACTCGTTCGTGTCGGCGCTGCCGTTGGGCAACGGTCCGATGTGCACGCGATAGTACGCGCCGGTCCAGTTGTGGGCCGCCGCCTCCGCTCGTGCGTTCGGAAGCCAGTCGATGATGGGCTGGTCATAGTTGTCCGCCAGGGCGACGTGGTTGGTGGGGAAGGTGGCGTAGTACGGCGCCTCGTAGTTGTAGTCGAGCCCATAGTCGCCGTTCCACCCTGGGTCGCGCATCACCCAGTTCGCCCACATGCCAGGCGCCTGCTCGCCGGCCCGCGAGGCGCTGCCAAGGAGATAAAGCGCGGCGTAAAAGTGCTTCTCGAGGAGCTTGTCGGGAATCTCCACGAACGACTGGCGGTAAAAGCGGTCCCACCAGGCACGATGCGCAGCCTCCAGCGCCGTCACGTCGTCGGCACCGAGCGACGCCACGCCGTCCATGACCCGGCTTTGATAGTTGCGGTCGTCCAGGTTGCTCATGACGCCGGTGACCAGCCAGACTGGCGTGTCCGACGTCAGGGTGAACGTCAGCGCGTCGCTGGCGACGGTTCCCGTTGCGCCGACGACCCGGGTGGCGACGCGCACGCGCCGGGTCGGCTGCGCACCGACGGTGTCGCCGGCATCGGCGCGCGCGTCACGATACAGCACGTCGGCGATGGTTCCGGCCGCGCTGGCGTAAGTGTTGAGGTGTCCGACCGCCAGGGCCACGCTGGCCGGCAGCGAGCCCCCGCCGGTCAGCGTCAGCTGGGTGATCAACCGGTTCTGGGTGGTGTCGTCGGCCTGGACCCAGCTCTTCGTGGTGATCGTCTTGCTCCCCAGCGTGAAGGTTCCCGTGACCTCACCCAGGCCAAGCTCCTCGGTCATGGCGTAGGAAGCACCCACCATCCCCGGGACGGTCAGTGTCAGGCGCTCCATCGCCTTCACGCGTCCTTCCCCCAGCGACCAGAACTCGTTCTTGTTGAGGTTGAACGTCATCTCGTCGATGCCGCCGAAGATCGCCACGCCCAGATCGCCGTTGCCCATCAAGGGCGCATCGGTCGTCTGATCGGTGTCGATCACTTTGGGCGCCACCGTCAGCTGGGCCTGGTAGGCCAGCGCCTGATTGGGGATGGTCGGCAACGAGGTCACCGGTCCCGTGTTGTCGGGTGGCGGCAGGGGACCGCCCACCAGGTTACTCTGGCGGCACGAGCTCAGCGCAGCGGCGCCGACTAACAGCGATGCGACCAGCAACCGTGCATTCGCATTCATGGCGCCTACTCCCATGATGATAGCGCACGTCTTCAAAAATGGGTTGACGGCGACAAACCTTTCCGTCTGCCAGTCCTCTTTGGACGGATTGGGCCAGATGACCTGTCTTCGACCGCTGGCGGCTCTTTATCGACGTGCAAGCAGGTGCTGTCGTTCTGGCATTGTCGGCACTTACCGTGTTCTCGGGGTGCACGGGGCGCATCGAAGGCCCAGGCTCGTCACCAGGTGGTATCCAGAACGGCGGTTCCGGCGGGAGCGGTGTGTCGAAGCCACCGCCCGTTCTCTGTCAGAACCACGTCGTCGAACCGGGCGCGGCGCCGATGCGCCTGCTGACGAAGGAGCAGTACCTCAACACCGTCCACGATCTGGTCGGCGACGTGGCCGGGCTGGACGCCGTCTTCGCCAACGCCAGCAGCGCGTCGGCGCTGGGGATCGCCCAGCCTGACGTCGGCCAGCCCGAGCTGCAGACTTTCCAGGACGCGGCGGACAAGGTCGCCACCACCGTCACCGGCGACCCGACGACGATGGCGGCGCTGGCGCCGTGCGGGACCGGCGCCGACAGGCGGACGTGCGCGCGAACCTTCGTGACCACGTTCGGCGCGCGCGCCTATCGCGCGCCCATCACCGACGCCGCCGACATCGACCGCCATCTGCAGGTGTTCGACGTCGGGAACGCCACCAGCTATCAGTACGGAATCGAGCTGACGTTGAGCGCGATGCTGCAGTCGCCGCGCTTCCTGTACGTCGTCGAGGTGGGAACCGGCGAGAAGGTCGCCGCCGACGCCGTCAAGCTGTCGGGGTACGAGCTGGCGGCGCGCCTGTCGTACGGGCTGTGGAACACCGCGCCCGACGCGCGGCTGACCATGGCGGCGGCCAGCGGGATGCTGGCGACCAGGGAGGGCGTGGCCGCGCAGCTGCCGTGGATGCTGGCCGATCCCAAGGGGCAGACGGCCCTGCGCCGATTCGTCGAAGAGTGGATCCGTCTTTCGGACGTCACCACCGCAAGCAAGGACGTCACCCTGTACCCGCAGTGGGACAGCTCGACGCTGAGGACGTCGATGGTCGAGCAGGCGCGGGCGTTCTTCGAGGACGTGCTGGGCGGGCAGGGGGGCAAGCTGGCGGCGCTGCTGACGTCGCCCAAGCTCTTCGCCAACCGCGACCTGGCGCCGTATTACGGCACGACGTCGACGGCGATGACTTTCCAGGCGGTGCCGCCGACGACGGCGGGCGGCGCGCCGTCGGGCCTCCTGACATTGCCGGCGCTGCTGGCCACGCTGGCCAAGCCGGATTCAAGCTCGCCCATCTACCGCGGCAAGTTCGTGCGCGAACAGCTGCTCTGTCAGCAGCTTCCGCCGCCCCCGCCCAACGTCCCCAAGCCGCCCGACGTACAGCCGGGCGTCTCCACGCGCGAGCGTTTCCGCCAGCACGAGGCCGACGCCGCCTGCAGCACCTGCCACGCCATGATCGATCCGATCGGCCTCGGCTTCGAGAACTACGACGCCGTCGGGCGCTATCGCACGACCGACAACGGGCAGCCGGTGGACGCCAGCGGCCGGATCGTCGGGTCGCAGGACGTGGACGGGACCTTCAACGGCGTGGCCGAGCTGGGCAAGAAGCTGGCGGGCAGCCAGCAGGTGCAGGACTGCGTGGCGCGGCAGTGGTTCCGCTTCATGATGACGCGCTTCGAGCAGGACGCCGACGGCTGCTCGCTGGCCGACGTGCTGACAAAGTTCCGCGCCGTCGACGGCAGCCTGACCAGCCTTCCGGCGGCGCTGGCCCAGTCCGACGCCTTCATGTACCGCCGTCCTCTTGATTCGCAGGTGTCGCCATGATTCTCGACGCGCGTACAAGGATCAGCCGCCGGCGCCTGCTGCGCGGGATGAGCGCGACGGCGATCGCGCTGTCGAGCCCGATCTGGCGCACCGCCACCGCGTTCGGGGCGGACGCGTCGGCGCCGGGACCGAAGCGGTTCATCGGCATCTTCTCGGCGAACGGGACGATCCCCGCGGCGTTCTTTCCGGCGGGCACCGCGCCGGATGCGCCGCTGACACCGGGACGGATCCTGGCGCCCCTGCAGGCGTACGCCAGCAAGCTGCTGGTGCTCAAGGGTGTTCACATGACGTCCACCATCGGCGCCAACAAGCCCGGCGGTCCGCACATGAAGGGACCGGGGGCGATGTTGACCGGTGGCTCGCTGGGGCCGGGTAGTTTCAGCGGCGCGGGCGGGCCGGCGGGGTGGGCCGATCACCGGTCGGTCGATCACGAGATGGCGGTGCACAGCAACAACGCCATCGGCGGCTCGACCAAGTTCCCTTTCCTGCACTTCGGCGTGCGGGCCACCGGGCAGGAACCGCTGCGGGTGATCTCCTACCGTGACAAGGACATGCCGAACCTGCCGATGCAGGACCCCGTGCAGGCGTACAAGACGATGTTCGCCGCCGCGAACCTGTCGTCGGCGCAGCTGCAGCAGCTGCTGACCGGGCGCAAGAGCATCATCGACTTCCTGAAAGACGACATCACCCGCCTCAAGGGACGGATCGCCATCAGCGATCGCGCGCGCCTGGACGCGCACCTGACCGGCATCGCCGGGCTGGAGCAGCAGCTGACCACCAGCGCCGCCAACTGCCAGACGCCGGTGGCGCCGACATCGATGAACCTCATGGACGAAAACAACTATCCGCCCATCGGCAAGGCGCTGACCGACCTGATGGCGCTGGCCATCTCGTGCGGCATGACCCGCATCTCGACGTTCATGTGGGCCAACGCGGACAGCTGGCAGCACTATCCGTTCATCGGCGTCCCCGAAGAGCACCACTTCACCTCGCACGCCGGCGACGGTGACGCCGTGGCGACGGAGAAGCTGATCAAGATCAACGTCTGGCACGCCCAGCAGATCGCGTACCTGTTCGACAAGCTGGCCGCCGTCCCGGACACGGGCGGCAAGACCATCCTGGACAACACCCTGGTCCTGTGGGGGAACGAGCTGGGCGTCGGCAATACCCACACGTACAAGGACATCCCCTGGATGATCTGCGACGGCAGCGGCTACTTCAAGACTGGCCGCTACCTCCAGTACAAGGATCAGAACCACAACAACCTGCTGATCTCGCTGCTGCACGCCATGGGCTTCGACGACGTGACGCAGTTCGGGTACCCCGAGCTGTGCAGCGGCCCGCTGCCGGGGCTGACCGCCTAGAGCCGCGCCGCCGACCAGGGACGGCCTTCGATCGACCACGAACGCGGGGGAGAATGCAGATGACCAGCAGCTTTGCGGCCTCGTTCCGTCCAATGTTGACGTTGCTCCTTGCCACTGTCGGATGCGCGGGGGTCGCTGGTCGCGTCGGCGGCGACGCCGGCGCCTCTGCCAGCGGCGGTCGCGCCGGAACCGCCGGCTCGACGGGGGCGAACGGTGGCGCGATGGGTGACGCTTCGGTCGTCGACGGTTCGCCCGCCGGCCCGGGCCCGTCCACCAGCAACCCCGGCTCGTGCGTCAATCTGCAGTGCCAGCAGGTCAGCTGCCCGGGCGGCGCAACCACCAGCATCAGCGGCACCGCCTTCGCCCCTGACGGCAAGCTGCCGCTCTACGACGTGACGGTGTACGTCCCGAACGCGCCGCTCCCGCCGTTCAAGTCGGGCGTGACCTGCGATCGCTGCGGCGGGGGCGAGCCGGTGCGCGCTCTGGCGTCGGCGATCAGCGACGCCAAGGGAACCTTTCGACTCACCAACGTCCCGGCAGGCAAGAACATCCCCGTCGTGTTTCAAGTGGGCAAGTGGCGCCGAAAGATCACGCTGGACACGGTCACGGCCTGTCAGGACAACCCCATCACCGACGCCAACCTCAGTCGCTTGCCGCGCAACCAGACCGAAGGCGACATGCCCCGCATCGCCGTCACCACCGGCGGCTGCGACTTTCTGGGCTGCCTGTTTCCGCAGGTGGGCGTCGACCTGTCCGAGCTGGGGACGGCCGGTCAGAACCGCGCCGTGACGTTCTACAAGGGCGCCACCGATCCGGACACCGCCAGCCAGCCTCCGATCGACGCCTCCGACGCCACCACGCTGTGGACCGACGGGAACGAGCTGGCCAAGTACGACATGCTGATCCTCTCTTGCGAGTGCAGTGAGTGGGTGGACAACAAAGGGCCCAAGGCCTACGCGGCCATGACCGATTATCTGGCCAAAGGGGGCCGCATCTTCGGCACCGACTATTCCTATGTCTGGTACCGGTACATGACCGATCCCAAGATGAGGGCGGCGGTGACCCTGCAGGCGCCCCATCCCAACGGCGACTTCCTTGGCGACAGCCCGATGCTGATCGACACCACGTTCCCGAAAGGAAAGGCCCTGGCCGACTGGATGGGCAAGGTGGCGATAGACGCGGAGTCCGTGTACGACAACGTCATGTCGGTGATGCCGCCCAGCGCCCAGGTGTGGGCCACGTCGGCGGGGAACTCGGGCGCCAGCGGCCCCCGCATCTTCAGCGTCAACACCCCCGTCGGTGTGCCAGGCGACCAGCAGTGCGGGCGCGCGGTGCACATCGACGCGCACATCAAACCCCTGTCGATCCAGATTCCCAGCGGCGCGCCGGTCAGCTTCAGCATGCTGTGCGGCGACCAGCTCAGCCCGGGCGAAGCGGCGCTGGCGTTCCTGCTGTTCGACCTGGCCGCCTGTGTCCAGGATGACAGCCGCCCGGTGATCCCGCCGATAGTCATCCCCTAGCGCGAAGGACCATCGTTCCTCTGCACGACGACGAAGCACGACCATCGAAGCGCCTTTCGCGCAGCAAGAACAAGTACGGCCACGTGTTTGCGGTCGAGCCGGCGAGCAAGGCCGGAGAGACGATCAAGTGGGTGCCGCGTCTTGAAAGAGGAGAGGGACCTCGTCATCCAGTCTCGCCCCCTCGAGGCGACCGCGTTTCAGGTAGAGAACATTCGCATCGCGTACGTGTTCTACGAGAGCGGCATGTCGATCGACGTGATGTACACCATCGACGACAAGAAGAAGCGGGCGGTCGGATTCAAACTCTCCGACGGGATGGAGGTCCCGGCCGAGCTCGCGCCGCGCTTCAAATTTGCCAAGCAGAAGTCAAAGCTTGCCGGGACCATCCGGGGTCGTTCTTCGTGATCAAGGGCGAGTACTGACAGTGTGACCTTCAGGCAGCGACGGTGCCGGCGGCGGCGCCACCAGACCTCAGCGTGTTACGATCTGCCAGGCAGACCCGGGGGGAACCAGCGTCGAGAACAAAGGAGAGCCGATAACGGTCACCCCGTCCAGCAGCCAGGTGCTGGCTTGCCCGGAAGACGAGTTGTGCCACACCAGATCGACCTTGCCGTCTCCGTTGAAATCCCCCGTTCCCTTGAGCTGCCAGCCTGCGCTGTCCGCCAGGGACCACGAGATGAGGGGGCTCTGGAACACCGTCGTGCGGTGCAACAGCCAGACGCTCAGCAAACCCGAATCACCGTTGTGCCAAAGAATGTCGACCTGACCGTCTCCGTCGAAGTCACCGGTGCCCTTGATTCTCCATCCCGAGGATTCGCTGGTGTTCCACGAGATGTCTTCGTTGCCAACGAAGGTGGTTCCGTTCAGGAACCAAACACCAATTTCGCCGCTGACCGCGTGGTGCCAGAGCAGATCGATCTGGCCGTCTCCGTTGAAATCGCCCGTTCCCTTGATGTCCCAGCCCGTGTCGGCGGGGACTGCGAGGACCTCGCCGTTGCGGCTCACATCCTTTGACGAGGTGAACGTCGTTCCGTCCATGAGGAACACCCTGACCGTGCCGGTGGCTCCCTGATAGCCGACGATATCGGTCTGGCCGTCTCCGTTGAAATCGCCGGTTCCCTTGATCGCCCAGCCGTCGCTGCCCAGCAGCTTCATATTGATGTCGGCGGACGAGTTGCGGACGGTGCCGTTCATCAGCCAGGCCTGGACGGCACCGGTATCGGGGTTGTGAAGAAGGATATCCGTCTGGGCGTCCAGGTTGAAATCCTTGCGGTTGCTGGTCGGACAGGGCGCCCCACCGCAGGAAGGAGCGAAGAGATAGGTCTTGTAGATCTTGTCGACGTAAACATCGATGAACCCTTCGGGCCTATGATAGTCACTGCTGGGTTGTGCGATGATCACGGTGTCCTTGACGGTCGTTCCCGTGGTCTGCTTCTTGCCGACCGAGTACGTCCAGGTCATTTTCGACTGATTGGTCAGGGTCTGCGAGAAGACCTTGATAAACTCGGGCCCACCTGACTCCTCGACCGTGGTCGAGGAGGAGACGGTCGAGTCGTGGGAAGTGGTGGTGGTGTCTTTCCGGGTGACGATGAATGTCTGCGTGGTCGGCATGTCTCCCGGGTGACCCGCCTTGTTGTAGGAAACATGCAAGTCGCTGTAGACCATCTGGCCGCCCACCAGGCCGACGTTCTGGGCCAGTTCAAAGCGATCGGGATCGATGGTGGTCTCGCCGTTGGCGAACGGATCGGTCTTCAATATTTCGGGATATTGATCCGGCGTGACGCCGGCGCCCGTCAAGGCGTTGTAGAGCCCGGGGTTGAACCCCGGCAGAGTCGACGGAGACTTCAATTCTCTGACATAGGCCATCTCCAGGCGCGTCCTTGAATCAAACTCGAAGGTCCACTTGACGTCTTTGGTTCCGTGGAACTCGTCGACGACGATCGTCATGTTGAGCACCGGTGACAGCAGCATCCAGATCTCGTCGTCACCGTGATCGACGACGTCCGTCAGGCCGGGCTTCTTGGTCTCCGCGCTGACTTCGACCGAGACGTCCGCCATCCAGGACGATGACGTGTCGGTTGTTTCGTTGACCGCGACACTGTAAGAGCCGCTGGCATAGTCTGCATTTTTCCCCGCCAGCTTGCCGGTGATGGTCGAGCTGTCGGAAAAAGAGTTTTTGACGGAGGTTGTCGAGCCGAGCGTTTGCCCGGATGAATAAGCAACGCTGGAACCTTTCGCCGGAACCGCGTAGACGACGTGGGTGACGTAGAAACTGGGCCTGACCGTTCCGGTCACCGTCTTCAGCGGATAGCAGGTGCAGACCTCCAGCTTGGACCCCGCGGTGCCCGGTCGGCAGGGGCCCAGGACATACCCGGCGGGCACCGGCTTCGCGCAGGTAATGCCGGTCAGGGTCGATTCCGACGCTGTCGAGCCATCATTGATGTCGCGGCAGCTGGAAACAGAAAATAGTGAGATGAACAGCAAAGGCGTCGCGGCATCTAGCAGTCGGACAGGTGACATGAGCAGGACCTTTCGCCGGTTGTTCCAATCAAGGCCTTGATAGAGATCCGGTGACCGCTCGTTTTGCGATCGCCTTCCTGTCCCCAGACGGACGAATCGCGATTCAGTCGCACAAAAAATCGATCCGTCGGCCGGTTGTTGTCAGGCACATTCGACCAGCCCACCGCTTTTGGGGGTCCGACGACATTTCGTGAGCCCACGCGTCGCCCATCAGGGGCCAGCCCGTCATGTCGGGATGTCCCTCGACCGACGGAGGGCGGCCAGCGGACCATTTTTTCATGTACGAGCTTTTTTTTCGTCACGGCGCTGGGGCTGAAACGTTCTGGGCCGGTTGGCGAGGCAAAGCACTTGAAAGGTTTCTGGCGGGCCCTGCACCCACAAACGGATGGCCGCGTACCATGACATGTCACAGCAGACCGCAACCGCCGAGAAAGCCTGGCTGGACGCCTTCCATGCGGGCGACCGGGCCTGCATGGCGGCGCTCTATGAAGGGCAGTTCGACGTCGTCGATCGAGTGGTGGGCGGGATTCTGTCGGGCTTCGATCGCGAGAACGTGGTCCACGAGGTCTTCTTCCGGTTGCTCTCCGATGACGGCCTGCGCCGCGAGTTTCAAGGCGGCTCGCTGTCTTCCTGGTTGCGTGTGATGGCCCGAAATCTGGCCCTCGATCATGTTCGTAGCCGGCGCTTCGAGGTTCCTCTGGTCGAGCACACACAAGCCCGGCACGGCGCGCTGTCGATCGAGGACCGCCTGGAGCAACGAACCCACGTTCGTTTGACCCTGGAGAGGTTTCGCTCTCAGGGGTTGCCAGCGAAGTGGGAAGGCGTGTTCGTCGCCCGCTTCCTGGAGCAGCAGGACCAGCCCACGGCGGCGCGATCGCTGGGGATGCCGCGGACGACGCTGGCCTATCAGGAACACCGCATCCGGAAATTGCTGGAACGGTTCGTGCTGCGGCGAGAAAAGACATGACCGTCGCTGAAGCGCTCTCAGCATGGCTTGAACATCGGCGCGGACGTCGGATGGTCGACGCCCACTTTCGCGGCGACATCTCGCCTGCACAGGAAAGGTGGATGCGTGTTCATCTGGGCGGCTGCGCGCCCTGCCGCGACCGCTACGAACGCCGACAGCACCTGGCGGCGGTCGATCCCGACGGTCGCTTGCCGGCGCGCGAGCGTTTGGCGCGGGGCCTGGGCGTTGCGTCCGCGCGGCCCGGTCCCCGCCCGCGCCTGGTGGGAGCGTGGGGCGCGATTCCCGCCGCGGCCGTGCTCCTCTGTCTGGGCATCGGGCTTGGGCGTCACCCGTCGCACCCGTCGCCGGCGCCTCAGGCGCGCGGCGGCGACCCAGGGTTGCACAGCCAGCTCCTGGTGTACGAGATCGGCCGCGGCGGGCCGGTGCGGCCAGCGATCCGGCAGATTCGTCGCGACAGCGGGCTCGCCTTCGCTTACGTGAACGCGGCGCACAGGCAGCGGCTGATGATCTTCGGCGTCGATGAAAGCCGCCGGGTCTTCTGGTATCAGCCGGCGTGGACCGATCCGCGGGACAATCCCGCGGCAGTTCCGGTGGCCGACGATGCCGCGGTTCACGAGATCCCGCAGGCGGTGACCCACCCGCTGCGCGGGCACCAGCTGCGGTTGTTCGGCATCTTCGGCGATCAGGCGCTGACGGTTCGTGAGGTGGAGGCGGCGGTCAGGCGGGTGGCGTCGGACCCGAACGGACGATTCGACGTCGCCCTGCCTGGATGGGACGTCAACAGCGTTCAACTGGGGCTGACGGAGGCGGCCCCGTGATCGTGACGGTGACGGCGCGGTTTCGCGCCTGCCTGATCGCCGGCCTGGCAGTCGTGCTGACCACCAGCGCCAGCGCCAGCGGCCGCGCGGCGCCCGAGACCGATGCGGTGGTGCCGGCCCGTTTCGCGATCATCATGGGCGTCAACCGCAGCGTCGATCAGGATGCGGCGCTGCTGAAATATGCCGACGACGATGCGGCCCAATTTCAGGACCTGTTCCGGGCGCTGGGCGCGCGAACGTACCTGCTCAGCCGATTCGACGAAAACACCCGGCGCCTGCACACGCAGGCCGTCGCCGAAGCGCACGAGCCGAGCGCCGCCGGGTTCGCGCAGGTGCTGGAGCAGGTCGCGGGCGACGTGCGGCGGGCGCGCGATCGCCACGTTCCCACGGTGCTTTATTTCGTGTACGCCGGTCACGGCAAGGTGGAGGGCGGGCGCGGCTACCTGGCGCTGGAGGACGGCCGCCTCTACGCGGACGACATCGAACGGCTGATGCTGGATCCCATCCACGCCGACCAGGTCCACATCATCGTCGACGCCTGCTACTCCGTGTTCCTGGCCCTGGGTCGTGGACCGGGCGGCGGCCAGCGGCGCGAGGTGCGCGGATTCTCCGCGCTGGGCGGTCTCGGCAGCCGTCCCGAGGTGGGACTGTTGCTTTCCACCTCGTCGGCGCGCGAGAGCCATGAGTGGTCTGAGTTCCAGGCCGGTATCTTCAGCCACGAGGTGCGCTCTGGCCTGCTGGGGGCCGCCGACGCCGACGGCGACGGTCACGTCACGTATCGCGAGATCGCCGCCTTCGTCGACCGCGCCAACGCGCCCATTCCCAACGAGAAGTTCCGGCCGGACGTCTACGTGAAAGAGCCGGCAACGACCAGGGCCCTTTTGGATCTGCGGCCGGGTCTGCACCGCCGCATCGAATTGACAGGGGAGCAACCCGGGCACTATTTGCTCGAGGACGCCCGCGGCGTGCGGGTGGCCGACTTTCACAATGCACCGGGCCAGTCGCTGCGCTTGATCCGTCAGGCCGGCGATGGGCCGCTGTTCCTGCGCCGGCTCGGCGATGAATTTGAATACATCGTCGGCACCGGCGACGACGTCCAGCGGCTCGGCGCGCTGCTGAAGAAACCGTCGGCGGTGGCGGCGCGCGGGGCCGCGCACGAATCATTCGGCTTGCTGTTCACGCTGCCGTTCTCCCAGCGGGTCGTCGACGACTTCGTGGTGCGGCCCCTGACCGCGGCGCCGCCGATGACGGACACGGCCGAGGCCGCCCCGTCGTCAGTGCGTCGGCCGGTCGCGGTCGCCCTGCTGGCGGGGGCCGTCGGTCTCGCCGCCGCCGGAACGTGGGCGGTTCTGGGGGCGAGGAACCTGCACGGCGCTGCCGCCCAGAATCAGGCTGATCGCTACCAGCTCAACCAGGAGATTGACCGTCGCGATTCGCTGGCCCGGCTTTTCTACGGCGCGGGTGGCGCCGCGATCGTCGCGAGCGCGTTGCTGCTGCTCTGGCCGTCGCGCCCCGATTCGGCGTCGCCGGCGGTGACCCTGGGGGCGACAGCCGCCGGGTTCGCGGTGGGCTTTCGTCGGAGGTTTTGATCGTGGTGCGTGCATCGTTCCTTGGACTGGCCCTGCTGGCCGGCTGCTTCTCTGGCCGGCCGCTGGACAGCAACCTGACCTGCCCTTGCGCGCCAGGGTGGACGTGCGAGCCCATCCGAAAATTGTGCGTACGCGGCGCCTTCGACGGAGGCGGCGACGGCCCGGGTGTGCGCACGGTCCCGCTGGCCATCTCGGCGCGCGACGCGCTCGCGCGCATGACGCTGCTCCTCTGGCACGCGTCGCCCTCCAGCGCTCTGCTGGCGGACGCCGACGCGGCTGTCACCGCCGGCTCCGCCGCCAGCAACCGGGATCTCTTGCCGCTGGCCCGTCGCGTGCTGGCCGATCCGCAGGCGCGGGTCGGCGTCAGCGCGTTCTACGCCCGGTGGCTCGCTGTCGATTCGTTGCCGGACAAGAGTGCGGCGCTGTTTCCCCAGTACACGAAAGAGCTGCAGGAGTCGATGCTCGCGGAGAGCCACACATTCGGCGTGAACGTGACTATGGACGAGGACGGCTACTTCTCGACGCTCCTCTACGCGCCGTTTTCGTACATCGACGAGCGCCTGGCGGCGATCTACGGGGTGCCAGGCGTGGCGGGGACGGAGCTGCGAAAGGTGAATCTGGAAGGGATGCCGCGGGCCGGCCTCTTCAGCCAGCCCGCGGTGATGGCCTTCACCTCACACGCCGACCTGACGTCACCCACGGCCCGCGGCCGGTTCATTCTGGACAGGCTGTTCTGCATCAACACGCCGCCCCAGCCGGCGCCGCCCGCCCAGTCCCTCGCGCCGCTGCCGCCGCAGACCTCGACCCGGCAAGCGCTGATCAAGGCACTGGGAACAGACACGCGTTGTTTCGCTTGCCACGGCAGGACCGATAGCGTGGGCTTTGCCTACGAAGGACTGGACGCCATCGGGCGCGTCCGCGACAAGGACAACGGCGTCGACGTCGACGTCACCGGCCACCTGCCGTCGGGCGGCGGCGATTTCGCGGGCCCGGTGGCGCTGGCTGTCGTCTCGGCCAACAACGTGGACGCGCAGCGCTGCATGGCCCAGCAGTGGCTGGCCTTTGCTCTCGGCCGTGCTCCCGTCAGCGCGGACATGCCCTCGCTGGATGACTCTGTTCTGGCTTTCGCCGTTTCCGGGTTCAACCTGCGCGCCCTCATCGTCGCTGTGCTGACGTCCGAGGCCTTCCTGGCGCCCTAGGATCGCGACGCGGGCGTCGATTTTTTCGTCGTGGGAGGGGCTCTGGATCGTTCTGGACCGCCCCCCTCCACCCCAGCAAGGAGAAGAATCCGATGTCAAAGACGCGATCGACGCTGATGTTGCTGCTGCTTGGTACGACCCTGGCCGCCTGCGGGTCCGACCCGGCCGAGCCGCCCAAGACCACCCCGCCCGGTGACAAGCTGTCCGCCATCCTGAGCACGCCGGGGCCCGCGAAGGAGTGCCTCGATGAAATCCCACCGCCCACGGCCGACCAGCAGACGACGGCCGACAATCCGTGCCCGGACTCCGGCTCCGCGTGCGGAAACACCTTCCCCGTCCGTTGGTGCAAGGCGGATGGCGTACCCGCCATCTCTATGTGCGAGAAGGGCGCTTGGGTTCTCAAAGCCAAGAAGTGCCCGTAACGAAGGTTGTCTCCGATGAAATGAGACGAATGGGAACACGGCTTTGCTCCCTCGGCGCGCTCGTCATCGCGTCGCTCGGCTGCGCCAGAGTCGACCGCGCTCGCTCGGTTGGCGACGGCGCGGCCGGCGGGGCGGGCAGTGACGCGGCGGTTGATCAGCCGACCGCGTCGCCGCCCGAGGCCGGGCGCGACGTCATGGCGGTCGATGCGCCGCCGGCTTGCGTGAACCTGAAGTGTCAGCAGGTGGCCTGCGCCGGAACGCCGACGTCGCTGAGCGGCACCGTGTTCGCGCCGAACGGCAAGCTGCCGCTCTACAACGTCATGGTCTATGTGCCCAACGCGCCCCTGGCGCCGTTCACCGCGGGGGTGACCTGCGACCGTTGCGGCGTCCCCGCGTCCGGCAGTCCGATCGTCAGCACGCTGAGCGACAGCGAGGGGAAGTTCAAGCTGAAGAACGTCCCGGCCGGGGAGAACATCCCGCTGGTGTTTCAGGTCGGCAAGTGGAGGCGCAAGGTCACCATCCCCGACGTCACTCCCTGCCAGGACAACGCGCTGGGCGACCCGAACCTGACGCGGCTGCCGCGCAACCGCACCGAAGGCGACCTGCCGAAGATCGCGGTGGCCACCGGAGACTGCGATCAGCTCGGGTGCCTGCTGCCCAAGCTGGGCGTCGACGCCAGCGAGCTGGGGAACGCCGGCGAGAACAAGGTGGCGGCGTATTTCGCAGGCTCGAGGGGGCTCGTCACCGGGACCCCGACGCCCGTCGCCAATTTCGGTCCCGCCAACATGCGTCCGGCGACCGAACTGTGGAATGACGAGGTGACGCTGTCGAGCTACGACATGACGCTGCTTTCGTGCGAGTGCTCGGAGAACCTGACGACCAAGACGGCGGCGTCGTTTTCGGCCATGGACCGCTACCTGGCCAAAGGCGGCCGCGTCTTCGGCAGCCACTACACGTACGTCTGGCTTCAGCATTCGCCCGACAAGAACCTGACCAGCGCCGTCGCCATCGAAGCCGGCCAAGGGTGGGCGCAGACACCGCTCAAGATCGACACCAGCTTTCCAAAGGGGAAGGCGCTGGCCGAGTGGATGAAGGTCGTCGACCCCGGCGTCGTCTATGGCGAGATCCAGAGCACGGAGATCTTCGACAACGTGCGTTCGCTGATGCCGCCGTCCGCGCTGGCGTGGGCGTCATCGAAGTCCGGCGGGCTGCCGCCGCTTCCGCCCGGCGCGCCCCCGGCGTTCAGGGCTCCCGACGGTGGTTACCTCGACCCAAATGCGCCGCCGCGCCCGCGGATCCTCACCGTCAACACACCCGCCGGCATGCCGGCCGACAAGCAATGTGGCCGCGTCGCGTTTCTCGACGCCCACATTGTCGACACCACGAACAATGCCCCGGTCGGATCCAGGTTCCCAGGTAACTGCGGGACCGACCTCAGCAAGGGTGAAGAGGCGCTGGCATTCCTCTTCTTCGATCTCGCCTCGTGCATTCAGGACGACCGCATCGATCCGATCGTCATCCCGTGAGGATCCGCGACCGTCGTTGGCTGACCAGGGTCAGACGATTTCTTGGTCGCGGGATGGCCCCTGGAGCGTTCTGGGACCGCCTCGATCCACCCCACAAGGAGAAGAATCCGAGTGTCAAAGACGCGATCGACGCTGATGTTGCTGCAAGGCGGATGGCGCCCTTGTCATCTTCCTGTGCGAAAAGGGCGCCTGGGTCCTCAAAGGCAAGCAGTGCCCGTGACGAAGATCGTTCTTGCGCCCCAACCCGGAAGAGCAATGCTGCCCTCCAGGCTCACCGCGCCGTCCTTCATCGTCTTCTCACTCCTGCTTGCCGCATGCAGCAGCAGCCCGGACCGTGGAGGGGGGGGCGGTGGCGATGGCCGGACGGAAAACGGCGGATCGTCTGGCAGCGCCGGTGGCGCCGGCGGCGCCGTCGCGGACGCCCCGGAGGATATTCCGGTGGACGTTCCGATGGAGAAAATTGCGCCGCGCGATTTCTGCGCCGGCTTCGGCCAGGGGCAGACGCAACTGGGCGCCGTGACCGCCGCCGAGTTCTGCGCGACCTTTGCGACCGTCTGTCGATACGGCGTTCAGGGCGCCTATAGCTCCAGCGACGATTGCCTGACCAGTTACGGCGCCGCTGATGACGATGCCCGGAACTGCCGCGTCTACAGGCTGTGCTCGGAGGTCGTCGCCGCGCAGATCCTGCCCAACGTGCCGCTCCCGGCGATGCAGGCCTATTGCACGGGGGCGTCGACCTGCGCCGGCACCGGCGGAGCGTCCGGCAGCGGCGGCGACAGCGGCAGCGGCGGCACCCGTGGCTGCGGCGGTGCGACAATGGATGCCTCGGCGGAGCGCCCCGACGCCAGCAACGACCCACTCTGCGGCGATCACACGTATCACTGCCCCGTTCCAGGTGTCGCCACCGCCGCGTTTTGCACCAGATACGGCGCCATCTGCAAGTTTGGCGCGGCCGGCGGCTACGCGGACCTGGCCGACTGCACCGCCAAGTACGGCGCAGTTTCGGCTGCCGTCAAGGGTTGTCGCGCCGCCAGCTTGTGCGACGCGATCTCGGCCGAACAGAATCTCCCCGGCATCAGCGCGACTGTCTTGCGCCTGATCTGCGCGGGAGCCACGAGCGACGCTCAAACCTGCATGTAGCGGATGCGAGATCCGGCCAGCGGGGAGATGAACTGGCGCAACGTCCCCGGCGAGGATCTGTAAGGTTTGCGGGGGACCCACCACCCAGGGAACCGAGGACATTGTCATGAGAAGCGACCGACCATTTCCATTCGCATGCCTCTGGTTTGAACTGTTCAGTGTTGCCGCGCTCCTCCTGGCCACCGGCGGTGGTTGCACGGGAACGATCGAAGGCGGCGCGAGCAGCGTCCCTCCTTCGTCCGGCAGCGGCGGTGCTACGGGTACGCCCCGAGGAACGGACCCTGGCCGCGTCGCCATCCATCGCCTCAACAACCTGGAGTATGCCAACACCGTCCGCGACCTCCTCGGAATCGATGCGAACGTCGCCAATTTTCAGGCGGCTGACTGCAAGGGCGATTCGTTCGACAATATCGCCTCCGAATGCGGGGTCACGGACCAGCAATACGACGACTATTTCAACGCCGCCGTCGACCTCTCGGAGCGGACGTTCGCGGACAAGGCCGCCGCCGCCCGGGTGATGAGCTGTACGCCGGCGAGCGTCAGCGACGTCGCTTGCTTTCGGTCCATCATCACGGCCTGGGGTCTCCGCGCGTGGCGCCGCCCCATCCGAGATGACGAGATCCCTTCGCTGACCAGGCTGGCCACCGACGCGATGGCGTCCGGCGAAGACGCTACCGGCGCAGTCAAGCAGATCGTCAAGGCAATGCTGGCGTCGCCAAACTTTCTCTATCGCATCGAGATGGATCCCGATCCGAGCTCGACCGACGTGCACCCGCTGAACGGTTACGAATTGGCCTCACGCCTGTCGTACCTGCACTGGAGCACGATGCCAGACCAGACGCTGTTCGACCTGGCCGCCAGTGGCGCGCTACTGCGAGACGACACGCTGACGGCGCAGGTCGACCGCATGCTCGCCGATGCGAAGGGCCAGATGTTCGTGAAACGCTTCGCTGGACAGTGGCTGGGGATGGACAAGGTGTTGACGCATATGGTGCTTCCTTTGGCCTTCCCGATGCTGACCGACGCGTTGAAGAAAGCGATGTACCAGGAAGGACTGGCCTACTTTCAAGACTTCTTGACCGGAGACGGACAGATGAAGGACTTCTTCAAGGCCAAGGTCAATTTTCCGAACGCGACGCTTGCCATGCTCTATGGCCTCAGCGGTGTGACCGGCGACCAGACCCAGCGCGTGGAGAACATGGTGCCCAACCGTCAGGGTTTTCTCGGCCTGGCCGGTTTTCTGACGATCAGCTCGATCGAGTATCGGACGGCGCCAACTCTGCGAGGCAAATGGGTCCTTGAAAACCTCTTATGCCAGGGTGTGCTGATGCCGCCCAATGATCCGAACAAGCCCATTCCGAAGCTGGACGACCCGGCCAATCCAGACGCGATGACGATGGGCCAATCTGAGAACGTCGCCGTGCGCCTGGCCGCGCACCGGACACATCCGGAGTGCATGAGCTGCCACGGTGTTTTGGATCCGATTGGACTTGGTCTGGAGAATTTCGACGGGATAGGACAGTACCGCTCGTCGTACGCGAACGGTGACAAGATCGATGCGTCGGGCATCTATGACGGCAAGCCGTTCAGCGGACTGCCGGCGCTGATCAACCTGATCACCGACCCGGCGGCAGGACACAACAAAGAAGCGATGGACTGCGTCACCAAGAAGCTGATGATTTATTCATTGTCGCGGCTGTTGAACCCGATGACCGACGACCCTTACCAGCAGCAGATTAGCCAGTCGTGGAACGGCGGAAGCGTGAAAGACCTGTTGAAGCTGATAGTCCTCAGTCAGACATTTCGCTTTCGTCGCGGCGACGCGATGTAAAAAATGCCGACATCTCAGTGACGCGGTCCGGCTCCTTGGTCGAAGGCCAGCGAGGAGGACAGGTCGCGGAGCGCGTCGAGCTGCCGCTGAAGAGCGGCCACTGTCTGCTCGGCGGTCGCGATGGCGTCCGCGCCGGCGATGAAACGGAGAGGGGGCCGCTGCTGAGCGACGATCGTCGTCAACGCCTTGGCCAGCCTGGCGGGGTCGCCGGTCTGCTTGCCGTTCTGGGTTCTCCAGAACGCGAGCTGTTGCGCTCGGCGTTCGTCGTAGTCCCTGATCGACGGTGGCGCGTAGTTGGTCGATTGCTCCGTGAGCAGCTCCGTGCGGAAGAAGCCCGGATTCACGACCGTCGTCGCGATGCCAAAGGGCGCAACCTCGGGCGCCAGAGACGCCATCCAGCCTTCCAGGCCGAACTTCGACGCCGCGTAGGCAGACCCGAACTCAAAGCCTGCCAGCCCGGCC
>DATLVT010000373.1:0-5178 GCA_035577105.1 Polyangia bacterium | reverse complement strand
CGTTGGGCACAGCGCGCATACCATTAGTGGACTTCGAAGGCGGTGCCACGGTGTTTGGGCTTACCACGTCCCCACCGCTGACGACGTACAAGTTTGCGCCTTCCACAATTCCCAGCGAGGCCGCCTCTTTGCCTTCCATGGTCTGCGTCGGCAGCTTGTGCGTCTCCGAATCCGAGGGCTCGCCCTTGTCGTCCTGCAGCCAGCGACCGGGATCGGATCCCAGAATCTCGCGCAGATGTTCGGCCAGCTGTGGCGCCGAGAAGAGCAAGTTGTGACGGTGGGCGACCTGGCGCAACGCCTCGGCAAAGCCGCCGGCGTCCTGGTAGCGGTCGTTGGCCTTGATGGCCAGGGCCTTCAACAGAACGCGATCCAGATCGGCGGGCAGCCCGCGCCGCTTCTGCGAAGGCGGCACCAGGGGTTGCCCGTAGATGACGTCGGGGGGCGTGCTGAGATCGCCGACGAACAGTCGTTCCACCGTCAGCGCTTCGTAAAGACAGACCGCCACCGAATAGAGGTCGGTGCGGGGATCGATCGCCTCGTTGCGCGCCTGCTCGGGCGACATGTAGCCGACCTTGCCGCGCACCCGGTAAAAGACCGACGCGTGCGTCGACGCCTTGGCGATGCCAAAGTCGGACAGCTTCACCTCGCCCTGCGCCGAGCAAAGGATGTTCGAGGGCGAGACGTCGCGGTGGATGATCCCCAGCGATGCGCCGCTGGGATTGCGACGACGATGGGCATAGGAGAGCCCGGCCAGGATCTCCAGCGCGACGTGAATGGCCGCCGCCACCGACAGCTCGCAGCGGCGATACTTGGCCCGCCGGATGATCGTGCGCAGGTCGGCGCCGCGCACGTACTCCATGACGATGAAGAGCGATTCGTCCGATTCGACCAGGTCGAAGGTGTGGACGATGTTCACGTGATCCAGCGTGGCGGAGATCTTCGCCTCGCGAAAAAACAGATCACGAAACTCCGGGCGCGACGTGTACTCCGGCAGCAGCTGCTTGAGGACGACCTCCTTCTCGAAGCCTCCCGGCCCCAGCTTCTTGCCGATGTAGATGGCGCCCATTCCGC
This sequence comes from Polyangia bacterium, assembly GCA_035577105.1. Lineage (GTDB taxonomy): Bacteria > Myxococcota_A > Polyangia > Fen-1088 > Fen-1088 > DATKEU01. Next base: position 4,107 of record DATLVT010000373.1, on the reverse strand, counting down.
CTTCGGTCAGGTAGCGTTCGATGCGGTATCGACGCGCCGCAATCTCCCGGGTGGCGCTCATCAGCGTCGAGGGTAGGATCGACCTTTCCAAGATTCAATGTCGACTTACGCGATAGAGAAGCTGCTGGAGTTCCGACGGCGGGCGGAAAATGACGCGGCGGCCGCCCTGGGACGGGCTTCTGCCGCGAAAACCGCGGCGTGGCAGGCGCAAAAGGCCCTCAAACGCGCCGCAGCAGCCGCCACCGGCCGGTGGGAGGCGCAGCGAAATTTTCTGGCCGGGGACCAGGAGCCCGCGTCGGACGCCCTGGCCCGTCACCAGTTCGTGGACCGTCTGGCGAATGAGGCCCAGGGCAAGAACGAGCGGGCCCGCCTTCACCGGACAGCCGTCGTCGAGGCCGCCGAGCGCGACGAGGAGGCGGCCCGCCAAGCTTACGTGAGCGCGCGCCAGGACCGCCAGGCCGCCGAGCGACACCAGGAACGCGAGCAGGCCGCCGCCCGCACCGTCGCCGCCCGCCGCGAGGAGGACGGCTGAGTGATCACATTCGCGTAGGAACGTAGGCGGCTTCGCCGCCGGAGTTCCATCGCGGGAGGTCTGGAACCCTTCGAGGGTTCCGGGTCAGTGAAAGTCTTTGTTAAAGACGTGTCCAGAAGTTATCGATCTGGTCCGTTGCCTGGCGCGGGCGGGAGGACGCGTGCTACACGGCGGATATGGGCAAATCGCACCGGTTTTTCATGGTGGCCATGGCAGCAGCGGTCATCGGCTGCGGCCCGGACTCGGGACCAGGGTTGCTCGGGTCGGGTGGCAAGAGCGGGGCCGGCAGCGGCGGCAGCAGCGGGAGCGGCAGCGGCGGTAGCAGCGGAAATGCCAGCGGCGGTAACAGTGGGAGCGGCAGCGGGGGTGACAACAGCAGTGGCGGCGCCAACGGCAGCGGCGGCGACAACGGCGGTCCCATGGATGCAGCCGGCAGCGGCGGCGACAACGGTGGCGGCTCTGGTGGCGCCAGCGGCGGCTCCGGTGGGACCAGCGGCAGTGACGGTGGCGCAGCCGACGCGCCGCCCACGGGATCCAGCTCGGGCCTGCCGCGCTCCACGGCCATCAGTGATCTGACCGCCGATCAGCAGCCGGCGCTGTGCGACTGGTGGAATGCCAAGCAGGGCGGCTATGGCCAATCCGTCGATTGCGGCGGTCCCGATCCCGAAGTCACCGACAGCGATCAGGCCGAATGCGTCGACGGGCTGAGCCTGTGTGACAGCGCCACGGTGGCCGATTTCGAAGACTGCGCCAACGCCATGGGAACCGACCTTTGTAAGTTCCGGACCGATCCGGCGTGCGCCACGCTGGCCGGTTGCTTCATGTGACGTGATGATCGCCGCGTAGCCGCGCCTAGCCGGCGGCGGAATTTTCGGCGCGCCACCAGGCCACGAAGCGGGCGAGGCCGTCTTCGATCGACACGCGCGGCGCATAACCGAGCCTTTGCGACGACAGCGTCAGGTCGGCCAGCGTGCGGCGCATGTCGCCCGGCTGCTCGGGCTGCCTGACGATGACGGGCGTTTTTCCCAGCGCACCGCTGATCAGCTCCACCAGCCGGGCCAGCGACGTGGTGCGCGAGCCGCCGAGATTGTAGATGCGGTGGGCGGGCGAGCGATCCGACACCTGCTCGTCGATGGCGGCGAGAACGCCGTCGGTGATGTCGTCGATCCAGGTGTAGTCGCGCGACGTGCTGCCATCGCCGAACAGTTCAATCGGCTGGCCGGCGGAGATGAGGCGGGTGAATTTATGGATGGCCAGGTCGGGGCGCTGACGCGGGCCGTACACCGTGAAGAAGCGCAAGCAGGTGACGTCGAGGTTGGTGAGATGGTGCGCCGTGAAGGTGAGCAGTTCGCCCGCTCGCTTGGTCGAGGCGTAGGGGGACATCGGGTGCTGGCAGGGTTCGGACTCGGCAAACGGAACCGCGCTGTCGCTGCCGTAGACGGAGGACGACGACGCAAAGACCAGGCGTTTGATGCCAGCCCGGCGGCAGGCCTCCAGCACCTGCAGGGTCCCCATCACGTTCACCTGGCCGTAACGAACAGGGTCGGCGATCGAGGGGCGCACACCGGCCAACGCGGCCAGGTGGACCACGACGTCGCAAGGCGTGCCCAGGGCCGACGTCGCCGCGTCGAGGTCGGTCGATGAAGTGATGTCGCCTTCGTGAAATTTGAACGCGGGTTGCGCCAGAAGGTTGGCGAGGTTCCGCTGCTTGACCGCGCGTGGATAGAACGGATCGAAGTTGTCGAGGCCGGCGACCTGATCGCCGCGCGCGAGCAGGCGTTCAGCCAGATGGGATCCAATGAATCCCGCGGCACCGGTGAGCAAGACCCGCATCGCGCGACCGAGGATAGCGAGGCTGCCCGCCTTTGTCGCTGATTATGGCGATCACGGGGATGAAGGCGTCGACGTCGGCGGCGGGGACGCGGGCGCCGCCGGCGCCGTCGGGCAGCGCAGGTGAAGCAGAAATTCGACGTTCCCTTTGCCGCCGGTGATGGGCGAGGTGGTGTCGGCCACGACCGTGTAGCCGAGCTGGCGGGCAGCGCTGGCCACCTCGACCAGGGCACGCGCCCGCGCCGCCTCGTCGCGAACGATGCCACCCTTGCCCACGTCGGCGCGCCCCACTTCGAATTGCGGTTTGACCAGCGCGACCAGGGGCGCGCCCGGCCTGGCCAGCAGGCGCACCGCCGGAAGGACCAGCCGAAGCGAGATGAAGGAGACGTCGATGACGACCAGGTCGACCGGCTCCGGGAGCAGCGCCGCCGTGGCCAGACGGACGTTCGTCTTGTCGAGCACGCGCACCCGTGGGTCGGAGGCGACCTTCCAGGCGAGCTGGCCCTGCCCCACGTCGACGCAATAGACCCGAGCCGCGCCACGCTGGAGGAGGCAGTCGGTGAACCCCCCTGTCGAAGCGCCGACATCGAGGGCGATTAGACCGGTGGGATCGACGGTGAAGACGTCGAGGGCGTGGGCCAGCTTGAGCCCGCCGCGCGAGACGTACGGCATGGGCGCGTTTCGCAGCCGCAGGTCGGCGGTGGGCAGGACCAGTTCCCCGGCCTTGAGGATCGGTCGGTCGCCGGCCAGCAGCTCGCCGGCGAGGATCAGCGCGCGGGCGCGTTCGCGCGAGGGGGCCAGCCCCTGCTCGACGGCGAGGAGGTCGGCGCGGACCTTTCGGCCCTTGCCTTCCTTCTGGGGCGGGCGCTCCCCGTCGCCGGGCTCGGTCACAGGCGGTTTCTAGGGGATCAGCCCGGCAATGTCGACCGAGCGGTTGCAAACCAGATCGCCCTGCGTAGAATACGCGCCGCGGTCGAGTCAACCCGGACGACCGCGATGGGGCTGTAGCTCAGCTGGGAGAGCGCCTGAATCGCACTCAGGAGGCCGACGGTTCGATCCCGTTCAGCTCCACAGAATTGCTTAAGTTTTTATTCTTGAAACTCGGTTTGAACGATTCGCGGCCCATCGTTTCAAACCCAGGAGGCAAGTTTGCCACCCTCAAGAACGGTGAGCACGCGGCGCTGTTGAGCCCCTGCCATCGCTTCCGGTTTGACGTAGCTCTGGACCGTGGTGGTGCTCGACTCGTGACCTAGCGATGCTGCCACTACGTGCGCGGACACACCGTTCTCGATGGCGACGTTGAATGAAGGCGGTACGAACCGCTGAAGTGTCGTTGGCGTTGTACTCTCGCTGACTGCTGCTGCGATCGCATAGTTCTAGCGCGCCCTCGGAAGCAGGATACTAACCTCGACGTAGAAGCTGCCGCTGAGAAGCGCGCAAGGGTCGTTTGGGCCAGCGAACCTGCCGACAAAGGCGGCGTCAGCAAGTTTACAGAGACGCCATACTCAGACAGTTCGATGCGAGGCGGCTGCCACCGAATCGAAGGGTGTTCTTCCTGTCCCCACGTGAGAACTGCCGATGGACATTGACGCAGTCGAACAAATGGCTATTCTCCCAGTCCTCCCAAGGACCAATCTATGGAACTCACGAACAGCAAGCGGATGATGTACTCCGCCAGTTACGTTACGACGCAATTTACGCCCGACGAACAGCGAAGAATTGAATCGCAGCCGGGGGCGGGAATC
>DATLVT010000372.1:0-2120 GCA_035577105.1 Polyangia bacterium | reverse complement strand
GACTGCGCCGCCTGGATGGCCAGCCGATCGGTCTCGCGGCTGCCCAGCGACTGGATGGCCGCCACCGCTGCCAGCGAGACGCGGTGGTCGTCGTCGGCCAGCAGCGGGAACAGGGCGCCAACGGCGTCCACCGTCCCCATGCGCGCCAGAGCCTGGCACGCCATCACGCGCACGTCGGCGTCGTCGTCGCGCAGGCAGGCGACCACTTCGGTGACGCCCAGCCGGCCAGCCAGAATGGGCAGCAGGGCTCGCTTGTGACTGCTGTTGCCGTCACGGATCCCTTGCAGCACTTGCTCCTCGACCAGCGCTCCGAAGCCCCGCAAGGCGTTCGCGGCGGCCTGCGCGACCACGGGAGCGGCGTCCAGCAGGGCCATCAACGATGACGCCGCCGACGGATCACGGAGCACACCCAGCAAGAAACAGATGTTGGCCTGCTCGCTGGCGTCCCCTTCCGTCAGGGCGCGCACCAGGCGCCGGACCACGCCCTGCGCGCCCGGGCTGGCGGCGATGGCGGTCGTGACCGCGCCGCCGTCTCCAAAACGTTCGCCGTGACGCTGGTGCAGATCGACCAGCGCGCCGGCGATCAGACGCACCAGCGCGCCGGGGGATTTGTCGATGAGGCGTACCAGCGGCAACACCGCCGCGGTGTCGCCGGTGCGACCCAGGGCGCGCGCCGCCTCGGCCACATACTGGGGCTTATCCAGCAGCGCCGTCAGCGGCAACACCGCGCGCGGATCGCCGCTGCGCCCCAGCACGTCGATGGCCGGAAAGGCCCGGAAGAAATTTCCGCTCTGAACGGCGTCCACCAGCGAATCCACGGCCGCCCGCCCGCCGATGCGCCCCAGCGCTTCAATGGCGGCCACCGCCACGTTGTCATCCTGGTGGCGGCTGAGGGCGATCACCGTGGCCAAGGCCGTGGTGGTCCGTCGCCGGCCCAGGATCTGGGCGATGTCGGCCAGGACCGGCGGCTTGGCGTCGACCGCCAGCGCGACCAGGGCGCTGTCGGCGTCCCCGCTCACCGCGACCAACGCGTCCACGGTCGCCGCGATGCGACCCTCGTCGTCGCGGCAGTTACGCAGCGTCTCGCACAGCGGCCCCACCGCCGACAGACCCAGGCCAGCCAGCCCGGCGACCACCGCCCGGCGCACGGCCCAGTTCGGGTCGTCCAGCAAGGAGATCAGCTCGGGGACACACCGGCGCTGCGCCAGATTGACGACGTGGTCGATGCGCTGGACATCGGCAGCCGAAAACTCCAGCCGACTTGCACCAGGTGTCATGCACTCTCGTTCGTCGAGGTCGGAAGCGATCGTGCCTCGCGCACGCTGGCGGCCTCTTCTCTGAGTTTTTCTATCAGGCTGGACTGGTCTTCATTGGCGATCCTGATCCGGGCAATTCCGGCCGCGACGGCGCCGACGTCCTTGGCCACGCCGGTGGCCGCCTTCGACTGCTGGGCGACGGCGGTGACGATCTCCCTGACCCCGGCCCGCATGGCGCCCACCGCCTTGGCGATCTCTGCGCTGGCGGTGGCTTGTTCTGCGGCGGTGCGAGCGATGGTGGCCGTGCCGGCGTCTTGCTTGCCAGACGTCCCCGCCAATCCACTCAACGCCTCGGATTGCTCGGCGACCGCGCGCGCCGTCTGCTTGGCGATGCGCCTGACGTCCTCGCCGGCTTTGGTCAGGCCGTCCATGGCCTTGCCCTGTTCGCCCGTCGCCTTGGTGACCTCGGCGGCCAGCTTGGACACCTGGCGCGCCGCCAGCTCCATCTGAGCCATCGCCCGCGCCTGTTCGGCGACGGCCTTGGCGCTTTGCGAGGCGTCCTTCTTGGTGCTTTCGATGACCGTGGCCACTTCGGCCGCGCCGCGGGCTTGCTCCGCCAGACCGGTCACCGTCCGCTGAGACAGGGCGCTCACGTCCTTGGCCAGCGTGGCCAGGGCAGACAGCGCCCGGTTCTGTTCCGTCATCGCCACGCTGGTCTGTTGCGCCATGGTGCGCATGCGGGCCGCCGCCTTCGCCAGCTGTCCGGCGCCGGCCGCCTGCTCGTCGGCCGCCCGGGCCACCTTCTGCACGCTGGTGCTCAGCAGGTCGGTGGTCTTGACGTTGGCCCGGATGGCGCGCGCTTGC
>DATLVT010000371.1:0-3452 GCA_035577105.1 Polyangia bacterium | reverse complement strand
CAAAGATGTTGCGATCAGAAACAGCATGTCGGCGCGCTTTCCCGACGGAATGCGGCGCCCCGGCAGTCAGTTTTTTGATGAAGGCGGGGCCTTTTCCGAAGGGACTGCCCTGACCCTCGTTCAGGAGGAGGCCAGGAGGGGGCGGCAGGACCGCAACTTGGAGGCAAGGCGGATTCAAAATGATGACGGGCCATCGAGGAAAATCGATGTGGTAAGACCGGATTTTACCCAAAATTCATGTCCGAGCCCGCCGGCGCGTGTATGCTCGCGCGCATGTTTGTGGGGCAAAAATGGGGATGGATCGCGGGTCTCGCAGTGGCCCTGCTGTTCGGCGGGTGCCAGAAGCCCGAAGATCAGATCAGCATCATTCCGACGACGAATGGCAGTGGCGGAGCCGGCGTCGACGGCAGCGGCGGTTCGGGGGTCGACGACACTGACGCCGCAGGCACGGGCGGCAGCGATCAGGACGGTAGCGCTGGAGCGGACGGCAGCGGTTCGGTCGGTTCGGGGGGAGCCACCGGCAGCGGCGGCGCCATCGGTTCCGGCGGCGTCATCGACGCTGGCCCCGCCGATGTCGTGACCCCCGCGGATCTTCCCTCGCCGCCTGCCGATGGTCCGCCGCCGGTCGTGATGCCGCCGCCGCTGGCAGAGTGCAACATGCCTTCCATCGATCACCTCGAACACTGGGCGGTGGCCAGCGAGACAGGCGCTGTCACCACGCCCGCCGCCGGGAGCATCCTGGTGGCCGAGGGCGACCACCAGGTCGGCAAGGTCGCCTTCACCGGGGGCGGCTGGCACATCGTCGCCGTCTGGGTGACCAATTCGAACACGGCGCAGGCGGACCTGAGCGCGTCGACCGGCTTCACGCTGACCTACAGCGCCACGGCTGACCTCTGGATCCAGCTGCGCGAGACAGCCAATTACATGGACGGCGCCCACTGGGTGTTACCGCTCCCCGGCACCGGCGGGCAGCTTCGAACCGTGTTTGTCTCCCTGTCCGCCGACAGCTGGATCACGCTGGCCCGGCTGGGAGCGCCCAAGGTGACCTTCCCTCAGGCCTTGACCCAGGTGCGGGGAATCTTCTTCATCGGCGACGCGGCAAACACGCTGGTGTTTCGCGGCATGCGCTTCGACGGCTACACACCGGTCTGCCTGTGAGCTGATCCGCGCGCGCGTGGCCATCAGCGCAGGCGGCGGGCCACGGTGGCCACCACGGCGAAGATGGCGAAGGGCACCAGGAGAAAAAGGCCGACCAGCTTCAGCGACGTCGGCAACGTGGGATCCTTGCCGATGCACGCGGGGCAGGCCTGCACGACGGCGGCGAACAACAGGACGCCCAGCGCGATCGCGGCAGGAATCCAGCGGTGGCCTTTCATGGACCGCCCCGGAGCCGCACCACACCGTCGAGCATCAAGACGACCAGGAACACCGCCGTCAGCAACAGCGGCAGGATCACCGCCCGACGCAACCAGCGCGGCTGCTGTCCGAGGTGCATGAAGAACCAGAGGATCAGCGCGCCCTTCACCATGCCCAGACCCGCCAGGCCGGTGACGCGCACCTGGTGAGACGCAGCGACGGTGGTCAGTCCCACCTCGCCGAGGGTCAAGGCCACCAGTGCCAGGAAGAGGAAACCAAGAGCGATCGACGACCACGGTGAAGCGCCCGGTGGTTGGCGCGGGCGAGCGGTGATTCGCGGGTTGTTCATGGGTTCTAGTTCGTGGGCAGCAAATAAACGGCGAAGAAGATCGCCACCCAGACGAAATCGACGAAGTGCCAGAACAGCGCCGCCACCGCCAGCCTGCCGGGCGACGGGGTCTTCTTTCGTGCCTCGGCGACGAAGACGGCGCTCAGGTAGACCACGCCCGCCAGGACGTGGACGCCATGAAAACCGGTGATGACGAAGAACAGCGACGCCGCCACGTCGGTGGTGAGGCGAACCGGCACCTGGGCCGACAGGAGGTGCTGGTACTCGGCGATCTGGCCGCCCACGAAGAACAGGCCGGCAGACACGGTGACGGCCAGCCAGAACAGCGTGGCGCCACCGCGGCGTCGCCGGGCGGCGTCGACGGCCAGCGAGATCGTCAGGCTGGAGAACAGCAAGGCGAAGGTCAGGACGGCGGCAACCCCCAGCGAGAAACGCTGATGCGGATCGGGCCAGACACTGGCGCGCGCGCGCAGGACGCCGTCGGCCAGCAACAGCCCGCCAAAGCCGGCGGCGTCGGTGACCAGGAAGATCCACATGCCGAACACCCCGGGACTGGGGAGCGCCACGCCGCTGCGAGCGGGTCCGGTCATGCCGTATCGATAGCACGCCCTTGACACCCTCGAAAGACCAGGGAGATTACACGCCCACCAGCCATGGACCCTCGCCCACCACAACCACCATCAGGAACGCGCGCCGGCTTTCTGGCGCGCCTCGTGGGTCGGCCGGCGTTCTGGGTGGCGGCGGTGATCATCTTGTTTGGCGTGCCGCTGGCGCGATCGCTCGGGCGCCCGGTTCCGGCCATGCCGCCCACGCTGGGCGACGTTCCGGCCTTCACCCTCACGGATCAAACCGGCCACGCTTTTGGAACGGCCGACCTGCGGGGCAAGGTCTGGGTGGCCAATTTCATCTTCACGTCGTGCGCGGAGAGCTGTCCCCTGCTGAGCCAGAAGATGGCCGACGTGATGCGACGGGCGCGGCAGCTGGGGCCCGATTTTCACCTGGTGTCGCTGACCGTCGACCCGGAACGTGACACGCCGGCGCGACTGGCCGAGTACGGCGCGCGTTTCGGGGCGCCGCCGCACAAATGGTCCTTTCTGACCGGACCGATGGACGTCATTCAGGCCGCGGTGGTGGACGGATTCAAGGAAGGCATGGGACGCACGCCGCTGCCGGCCGCCGCCGACGCCGGGCCGGGCGCGCCCACGTTCTGGGAGATCTTCCATGGCGAGCACCTGGTCCTGGTCGACCGCCAGCTGCGCATCCGCGGCTATTTTCCAGCCACGCCCGAGGGGCTGGATCGTTTGATGGAAGCCATCGGTCAGGTCATCAACAGTGCTTGACGGTGTCAGGCGGTCTGACTATACGGACGCAATCATGAGGAGAGGTTAATGAACAATTCGAGGGCGCTGTTCGTGATGGTCGGGCTGACGTTGTCGCTGGCGACCAGCGCCTGCACCAAGCGCGAAGAGACACCGGCCGCGACGCCGGCGCCCGCGCCGTCGGGTGCCGCCCCTGCCCCTGCCGCCAGCGCCGCTGCGCCAGCCGCCGCCGGCAGCGCCGTGATCAAGGGCGTCGTGACGCTGCAGGGGACGCCGCCCGAAGTGAAGATGATCAAGCGCGAGACCGACCCGTTCTGCGCCCGCAAGCAGATGAAAGAAGAAGAGGTGATCGTCGGGGCGGGTGGCGCGCTGAAAAACGTGCTGGTGCGGATCTCGAAGGGCGTCAGCGGTCACTATGAGCCACCGGC
>DATLVT010000370.1:0-7103 GCA_035577105.1 Polyangia bacterium | reverse complement strand
GTCGGCGGTCTCGATCAACCTGCTGCTTTACGGCCTGGTCGGCCCCTTCGCCGCCGCGGTGATGAACCGATTTGGCATCCGCCGCACCATCGTGGCGTCGCTGGGCCTCATCGCCACGGGCGTGGCGCTGACGCCGTTCATGAAGGCCAGCTGGCACCTGATCTTGCTGTGGGGTGTCCTGGTCGGTCTCGGTTCCGGCACCACGGCCCTGGTGCTGGGGGCGACCATCGTGCAGCGCTGGTTCGTCAAGAACCGCGGAACGGTGATGGGCATCCTCACCGCCAGCGCCGCCACTGGCCAGATGATCTTCCTGCCTCTCGAGGCGCACCTGGCCGAGACGCGCGGCTGGCGCTCCGTGTCGTTCGTGGTGGCCGGGGCGCTGGTGCTGCTGATCCCGCTGGTGGCGCTGGTGGTGCGCGATCGGCCGAGCGATCGCGGCCTTCTGCCCTTTGGCGCCGCGCCGGACGATCCGCCGATGGTGGACAGCAAACAGAATCCCTTCGCCAATGCCCTGCGGGTCTTGCGCGTCGGGTTCGGCAAGCGCGACTTCTGGCTGCTGGCCGGCAGCTTCTTCGTCTGCGGCGCCACCACCAACGGCCTCATCGGCACGCACCTGGTCCCGGCGTGCATGGACCACGGCATTCCGGAGGTGCGCGCCGCCAGCCTGCTGGCGGTGATGGGCATCTTCGATCTGGTCGGCACCACCGCCAGCGGCTGGCTGTCGGATCGCTTTGACAGCCGGCGCCTGCTGTTCTGGTACTACGGCCTGCGCGGGCTGGCCTTGCTGTGGTTGCCCCAGGCGTTCGACGCGCAGGTGCTGGGGCTGCCTCTGTTCGCCATCTTTTACGGCCTGGACTGGATCGCCACCGTCCCGCCCACGGTGAAGCTGACGGCGGATGCGTTCGGCTCGCAGGACGCGCCCATCGCGTTCGGATGGATCGTGGCGGCCCACCAGATCGGCGCCGCCTCGGGCGCCCTGGCCGCGGGGATCGTCCGGACGTCGCTGCTGACGTACACGCCGGCTTGGATCGCCGCCGGCAGCATCTGCATGGTGGCCGCGTTTCTGGTGCTGCGGATCGGACGCGGCAACCCGGCGCGGTCACCGCGCGCGGCGGTCTAGCCAAGCTAGAGCGCGAGAAGGATCTTGGAGATGTCGTAAAGGCCGTCCCCGCGCGCGGGCACCGGCAGCGGCGGTGCGCACGATCGCAGGGCCGGTGTTTCGTCGGCGTGGCGATCGACCATGGCGTTGTATGCGTAGGCCATCAGCGTGCGCAGGTTGACCACGTCGTAAAGGTTGTATTCGGCGAACAGTCGCAAGGCGCGCCGATCGCCGCGCTGGCCGTGACGAAAAAGCCGGCAAGCGTCCCAGCCGTCGATGCCAGCCAGGTGCGACGGGCGGGCCAGGTTCAGCGCGGAGATCTTGCGTTCGATCGCCTTCAGACCGCCGTGGTGCCCCAGGCGCGCCAGCAGGTGGCGCAGGTCCACGTGACAGCCGGGCGGTTGCCAGTCGGGGAAGGCCTGGCGCAAGACCGGGACGTCGAACGACAGACCGTTGAAGGTCACCAGCATCGACCACCAGCGGGACAGCGCCGGGAACAGCGCCAGATCGCGACCGGCCAGCAGAAAGCGCGGGCCTTCCCGATCCCAGATGCCAATCGCCGAGATGAAGGACCGCCCCCAGTCGTCGTCGCCGGTCTCGATGTCCAGATAGGCGGCGTCGTCGCCGAACGCGCTGAACAGCCGCCAGTGCTCACCCGACGGCAACAGGGCGGCCAGGCGATCGCAGTCGCCCCGGGTCAGCGCGGTCTCGGCATCAAGAAGCGCCGCCCGCAACAGAGGATCGGCGCGCGCCGACAAGGCGACCGCGGGCGCTTCGGGAAACTGGCGCCAGCTGGTGATGCCGTCGCGCCACAACTGCTGCTCGCGACGGGGACCGACGCCACGGGCGAGCTGAAACGTGCAGGTCAGCATGTACTGAACAAATTATCAGATATCGGCCGCCGCGGCGCGGTTCATCTATTAGATGGGGCCGTGGGCCGACCTGCGGCTAGCCGCCCTGGTCGGGGCAGAGCTGCTCCAGCGAGCGTCCCTCGGCGTCGACGCCCAGCCGGTGCGCCACGATGGCGGCGCCGATCATCAGCGTCGCGGCCAGGGCATATCCCGCGAACAGCTGAGCGGGCCGGCCGGCGTCGACGATGGCGCCGAACAGCGTGGGCGCCCCGGCCCCGACCAGCGTGGCGAAGGCATAGAAGACGGCGATGGCCATGCCGCGCACCTCGACGGGAAACAGCTCGCTGACGGTCAGGTAGGCCGAGCTGGCGGCGGCCGAGGCGACGAAGAAGACCACTGACCAGGCGATGGTCTGGGTGACGGCGTCCAGCGCACCGGCCATGAACAGCGCGCCGGTGAGCAGCAGCAGCACGCCCGACGCCGCGTAGGTCGCCGCGATCATCACCCGGCGGCCCCAGCGATCGAACAGCGGACCCAGCAGCAACGGGCCGGCGAAGTTACCGACGGCGAACGGCACCATGTACAGGCCCACCCGATCGGACGCGACGCCGTGGAACTTTCGCAGGATGAGTCCGTAGCTGAAGAAGATCGAGTTGTAGAGGAAGGCCTGCGCCAGCATCAGGCAGAGGCCCAGGATGGTGCGGCGTGGATACCGAACGACCAGCGTCCGCAGCAGATGGCGCAGGTCGACCGCGCCCACGACCTTGATCGGCACGGCGCCGACGGCGATGGGGGCGGCGGCGCCGACGGCAGGCCCGGCAGCGGTGGCGCGGATCTCGGCTTCGATGCGCGCCACGGTGGCCTCGGCGGCGCCCACGTGGCCGTGGTTCAGCAGCCAACGCGGACTCTCCGGGAGGTCTCTGCGCACCAGAAGAATGGCGATGCCCAGCACCGACCCCAGCCCGAAGGCCAGCCGCCATCCGAGGTGCAGCGACACGACGTGCGGGTTGAGGACGACCAGGGTGACGCCCGCACCCAGCGCCACGCCGATCCAGTAGCTGCCGTTGATGGCCAGATCGATCTGGCCGCGGATGCGCGCCGGCACCAGCTCGTCGATGGCCGAGTTGATGGCGGCGTACTCGCCGCCGATGCCGGCGCCGGCCAGCAGGCGAAAGATCCCGAACACGGCGAAGGTGGGCGCCAGGCCGGACAGCGCGGTGGCCAGCAGATAAAGGCCCAGCGTCACCAGGAACAGGCGCTTGCGCCCCAGGCGATCGGTGAGGTGACCGAACACCAGCGCGCCCGCCACCTGCCCCACCAGGTACAGCGTGTTGGCCAGCCCGACCTGGGCGCCGGTCAGCCCCAGCGCGCGTGGGTCCTGCAGCGACGGAGCGAGGTTCGCGATCAGGCTGGCCTCCAGGCCGTCCAGGGTCCAGGTGATTCCCAGCGCCAGCACGACCCGCCGGTGCCAGCGTGACCAGCCGAGCGCGTCCAGGCGGCCGGGCACGTCGCTGGTGATCCAGGTGCCTGGGCGCGCATCGGACTCGGGCTGCATGCGTTGATGATCGGGCCGGCGCCGCCGAACGCCAAGCCGCTCGCCTCGTCAGACCACCGTCTGACCGCCCAGACCCTGCACCGGACCCGGTCGATGGCTCTTCTCGGGGGCGACGCCCAGAACGGTGTCCAGCTCCTTGCGTTCCAGCGTTTCCTTTTCCAGCAGCGCCCCCGTCAGGCGCTCCAGCGCGCCGCGGTGGGTGTTGATCAGCTTGACCGCCATCTTGCGCGCCTCGCCGATCAACTTTCGCGTCTCCTCCTCGATGGCGTGGATGGTAGCGTCGCTGGCGCCGCCGTCGGTGGCGATGCGCTGGCCCAGGAAGGGATGCTCGGCGTGGTGCTCGATGTAGACGGGGCCCAGCGCCGCGCTCATCCCGTAATGGGCGACCATCTTGGTGGCCAGGTCGGTCGCCTGCTTGAGATCGTTCTCGGCGCCCGTCGAGATGTCGGCCAGCAGCAGCTCTTCGGCGGTGTAGCCGCCCATCATCACGGCCAGCTTGGCCCGCAGCTCGGCGCGGGTGGCCAGGTGGCGATCCTCCTGGGCGGCCTGCTGGGTGGCGCCCAGGCCCAGGCCGCGCGGCAGGATGGTCACCCGCTGCAACGGCTCGGTGTCGGCGGCAAAGTGCGCCACCACGGCGTGGCCCGACTCGTGGACCGCCACGCGATGGCGCTCCCTGGGACCCAGCTTTCCTTCGCGCGGATCGCCGAGCACGATCTTGTCGGCGGCGGCCGCAAAGTCGCGCGCGGTGATGGCGTCGGCGCCGCGGCGGATGGCGTTGATGGCGGCTTCATTGACCAGGTTGGCCAGATCGGCGCCGGCAAAGCCTGACGTGGCCTCGGCGATGGCCTGCAGATCGACGTCCGGCGCCAGCGGCTTGTCCTTGGTGTGGACGGCCAGGATGGCGCGGCGCGCGGCCAGCTCCGGGCGATCGACGATCACCCGCCGGTCAAAGCGCCCCGGCCGCAGCAGAGCCGGATCCAGCACGTCGGGGCGATTGGTCGCCGCGATCACCACCACCAGCTCGTCGCGCGAAAAACCGTCCATCTCGGCCAGCAGCTGATTCAGCGTCTGCTCCCGTTCGTCATTGCCCATACCCAGCCCGGCGCCGCGCGCCCGCCCCACGGCGTCGATCTCGTCGATGAACACGATCACCGGCGCGTTCTTCTTGGCCTCCTGGAACAGATCGCGCACGCGCGCCGCGCCCAGGCCCACGAACATCTCCACGAACTCGGAGGCGTTGATCGAAAAAAACGGCACGCCCGACTCGCCCGCCACGGCACGGGCCAGCAGCGTCTTGCCGGTACCGGGCGGACCCACCAGCAGCACGCCGCGCGGCACCTTGGCGCCCAGACGCCGGAAGTGCTCCGGCGTCTTGAGGAACTGCACGATCTCCTGCAGATCGCGCTTGGCCCCTTCCAGGCCCGCCACGTCGTCGAACTTCACGCTGGGTGAGCGCTCGGCGTCGAAACGCCGGCCCTTGCTCTTCGTCAGATCACCAAAGGGACCGCCGCGTCCCAGGACGCCCTGCGCCCGCCGCGACAGCCAGGTCCAGGCGCCGAAGACCAGCACCCACGGCAACAGCGTCAGGACCAGCTGAACCGCGAACGGCTGTTCCTCTCGTTCCACGACGATGCGGGTCCCCTTCTGTCGCAACAGCGGCAGCAGCGTGTCGTCGTGTTCGGGCAGCTCGGTGCGAAAGTCCGTGACGTCGCGGCCGTCCTGTTTCTCCGGCGCCCGAAGCTTGCCTTCCAGACGCCGGCCGCGCAGCGTCGCCTGTTGCAGGTGGCCCTGTTCGGCCCACTGATACAGCGTCGAGTAATCGATGGTGGGGTGGTCCTGTCTCTCGGCCTGCGACCGCCACAGCCACATGGTGGTGAACATGCCGATCAGCAGCGCCCACGACAGCATGCGCGTGTGCCCCCACCCGGGTGGCTGACCGCCCGGTGTCTGGCCTCCTCCGAACGAGCGGCCCCCGCCAGGTTTCGGTTGCGGCGTGGCAGGTTCGCTCATGATCGCCGCCCGCTCGCTTGCTCCGCTGTCCGCGGAGGGTCCCTACCGTCCGCCGCGCCTGGCCCGCGCTTCGGGCGAGGCCACCTGGTTCATGTTGGCGATCCGCAGCGTGCTGTCGGTCTTGATGTGGTTGTGGCTCTTGCGTGTCGATTTGCGCGACGGCCGCTGATGAGGCGCGGCGAACTCGATGTCGTAGGCGCTGGTCTTCTCGGCACGCGGCGCATAATTGTGCGACGTGCTGGCCGAAGGGGCGGCGCCATCGCCGACGCGGCGCTTGCGCTGCGCGGCCTGCGTTGATCGTTTGGGCCGTTTGGTCCGCTTTGGTCCCGAACGTTCCAGTTCAGCCCGAAAACGCTCTGCCTTGGTCGCCACAGCCACAAAATGATCCTGTTCGCGCGAAAGTCCACCCCCGCTCTCGCGAATGGTTCGCCCCTGCTCGCGCCGCCGCAGATCCCAGAACAGGCCTTGCCTTGGGCGCATCCATGTACAGATTTCCAGGACGCAGACAGTGGCCGAAAGAGGGAGGTGGCGCGTGGATCATCGGGTTGTCGAGGGGCCGCCGTGGGTCCGGATGGTGAATGAGGACGAGGCCTATATCCGGGAGCAAGTCGGCTCGCTGGGCAGTGGCCTCCTGGAGGGATGGTGCCAGGCCAACCTGGGCGGCGCTGTCGAGGATGGCCCGGTCGTCGTCGAGATCCGCGAAGAGATCCGACGGATCCGTCAAGCGGCCCGCAGCGAGCAGGCGGCCCGCAGCGAGCAGGCGGTCGAGAACGACCCGACGAAACACTGACGCTGCTTCACGGCTTTTCCCAGACGGGGCGGTACATCACCGCCACGCGGGGCAAGGCGCGAGCGACCTTCGGTATGGCGTGCTGCCAGGTTCGCTGGCAGGCGCCCCCCATCACCAGGAGATCACCGCGGCCGAGAGAGAAGGCCAGCGAGCAACCGCCGGCCTTGGGCCGCAAGAGAAAGCGCCGCGGCTCGCCCAGGGAGACAGTGGCGACCACCGCCTGCGGCAACTGGCGAGCCACATAGTCGCCGTGCCAGGCCACGCTGTCCGCGCCGTTGCGGTAATAGCCCAGGCTGATACGGGTGAAGGCCGCGGCATAGTGCGCGGACAGCACGTCACGGATGCGGAACAGCAGCGGATGACCGGGGCCGTCGTCGGGAAGACTGGCCACCAGGCGTGGAACATCGACGGTGCGCTCGTACATCTCGCGTCGTTCGTGGCGCCAGGTGGTGCCGCCGACAACGGCGTCCAGCAGCGTCTCTTGCCCGCTGACCCAACCGGGCAGGTATTCCACCCAGGCCGTGTCGTCCAGGTCGGTGCGGCGCAGCCCGGACAGCATCGCGGGATCGACGGCGGGCGCGCCGCGATCGAACAGGGTCATCTGGCTGGGCGACGCTGACGGCATGGCCATCGCGCAAGACTAGCAAGCTGCGCGGGCGGCGTGGCCACGCCAGATCGAACGTGCATTTCGGCAAAGGCCGGTCATGCTGAAAGCATTCGCGTCGCGGCACGGGGGAATGTGCTCCTCGGGCTGGGCGTCGTGTCCTCTCTCGGTGCGTGCGCTGTCCTGTTTGCGCC
>DATLVT010000369.1:0-2792 GCA_035577105.1 Polyangia bacterium | reverse complement strand
GCCGGCCTTGAGGGCCAGCCCCCAGCTGCCGGCGCCCAGCGCCATCCCGGTCAGCGTCATCGAGGCGACGTTGGGTCCCGGCCGCAGGTACGGCTGGTAGGCGTAAGCGGCGCCGCCCAGGAGCACGCCGCCGATGCCGGCGCTGAGCGCGCGGGCGTTGACCTCGCCTTCGCTGAACATCGCACCGGCGATGTTGTCGTGCGAGAAGCCCTGCACGGCCATGTGCAAGCCGAGGCCGGTCAGCTCCCCGGCCAGCATGCCGACCGCCGCCGTGGCGACGCGCGCCGGATCCGGCTCCGAGAAGGCGCCGACCGCGGTGGAGAGCAGATAGCCCGCGCCCAGTCCGGCCAGCACGCCGCCGCGCGATTCGTTGCTCTGGAAGAAGGCCTTGTGAAACGCGCCGGCGGCGAACAGCCCACCGGTCAGGCCCAGGTCGACCGTCCCCATGCTCATCAGCGCGGCGTCGCTGCCGGTCGGGTGCAGGCGCAGGGCAGCCGCGGCCGCCATCACCATGACGGCGGGCAAGGCGATGGCGTCGGCCGTGGTGGGGCGCGGCGTGCCGTCGCTGTTCATCAGCGACACGCCCACCCGCAACAGGCCCGCCCCCGTCACCAGCGAATCGGCGAGCACGAGCTGCGGCCCGCTCCAGCGCCAGCGGTAGGCGCTGAGGCCGCCGCCGATCATCCCGACCGCTTCGCCCAGCACCAGCGAGCCGTACTGGACCTTGGTGCTGGTCGATCCGCTGACGCTCCACACCGTCAGGCCCGCCAGCGTGCCCCAGGCGGTGGTGTTGGCGTACCAGCCGGCCTGCTCCAGCGTCGGGTGGACGCCGAAGCGCGACAGCCCCCACGACGTGCCGAAACCGATCACAGCGCCCGCCGTTCCCAGCAACACCTGGGGGCTGAGGCCGGAGAGCTGCTGTCCGCCCAGCAGCCCGAGGTTGCGCATCAGAGCCGCCCCCGCCACCGTCGACGAGGCCACCATCAGCGAGGTGCCGGTGGGGCCTTGCGCCGGCGCCGGCGCGGGTGGAGGCGGCGCGGTCGGCGCGGGCGCCGGGAGCTGTGACGGTGACGGTGACGGTGACGGCTCATTCAGGGCGACGTCAACGGGCGGGGACGGCACAGCCAGGGGCGGCGCCGCCGCCGCCAGGGCGCGCCGCTCGCCGATGGCGCGCGCCGCCGCCGCCACCGCCGGGCCAAAGTCCCGCTGCAGGCGCGACAGCTGCTCGGGTGGCGGCGGCTGACCCAGGCGATCGAGAGCGCGTAGAGCATCGACCTTCACCGCGTCGGCTGGATCGTGCTCCAGCGCCGCGCCCAGCGCGCCGGCGGCGCGGGCCACCCCGCACGCCGCCAGCTGACGGGCGCTGTCGGCGCGCGCCGGGGCCGGCGCCGGCGGAAAAAGATCCGTCAACGCGTCGGCCAGCGCGGCGCTGTCGCAACGAAACACCTCGTCTGGCCGGCGCATGGCCAGCGCCACCATCGGGGTCCCCAGCTCGCCGCCCAGCCACACCTCGATCACCGCGTCCGGCAGCACCCAGCGCGCGGAGACGCGGGTCTCGCCGGACAAGATCCGCGCGGTGGTGGCGGAATCAGGCCCGGGACCCGGTCGTCCGCCTGGCCACGGCACCCACGCTTGCAGGGTCGGCGGACCCAGCACCGCTGTCGCCGCATCGTACAGCTCGAAGAACGAGGCCACCGAGGAGGAAAACGTGGCGCTGCTGACCGGAGCCGCCGGCATCAGGTAGGCGCGCGCCAGAACGCCGCGCTGGTACCAGTAGATCGCCTGCAGCTTCATGCGCAGCGCGCTCGGGGCCGGTGCGCAGGTGACTGGAACCGCCGCCCCGCTCGCGGACGGATCGATGGGCGCGGCCGCGTGGCAGGTGCTGCGCCCTCCCTTGTTCAGGGGAGCGAGCGCGCTGGCTGGCGTCTCCAGGCGAACGCCGAACAGCCGATCGATCGGGGAACCGGGTTGGGCGCGGGCGTTTCCCTGGACCACGATCAACCAGGCGCTCAGGCAGACGCAGAGGGCGGGGGTGATTCGTCTGGCGGTCACGAACCGCCGGTTGAGCAATCGCCGTGCCCGCGCGCCATGGGCCCCATTTTCTCGTGGCGTCCGGGGCGCGGCGCGCCCCCCTGTTCATTTTTTCACAGCAGGCGGTGGCAGAAGGTGAATCGCTGTCAGGTCACCGACTTCCGCGCAGGTTGACCTCAAGCACAGACAAACTGGCCGAGACCGGTACGATGGACGTCGCAGATGTGGTCATCTCCGCAGCGCGCGCGATCGCCGAAAGAGCTGCCTTTCTTGCGCGCGTAGGTGACGCACTCGTCGTCGGTGTTGCACGGGATCGAGCACACCGTACCGGCGCACAGCTGGTCGTAGTGGCGAAAGTCCCAGCACACCTCGCCGACGTCGCAACAGGGCTGGCAGGCCCCGGCGTTGCTGGCGGGGGCGCATTCATCGATCGTGCCCGGCGGGCTGATCGTGCCCGACCCGCAGCCCAGCAAGGCGACGGTCGCCAGCAACAGCAAGAGATTTCCCGCGCGCGGCTGGCCCCCTGCCGACGTCGACACCGGCGGCTGAACGCCCCGTCTCAATATCCCTCGCAGATGTACGCGTGGGTTTCGGCGCAGGGGAGATCGGCCCAGACGGCGTCGGGGGGACTGCGGAAGGCGCCGCAGTCCTCGTCCCCGTTCTGGTTGGGTTGATCGCTGGTGGTGTCCCAGGCGCTGAACCGACCGCCGACGGCGATGCCGCCCATGGCGGCGCCCTTCCCGCTCCAGAATGCGGTGTTG
>DATLVT010000368.1:0-4441 GCA_035577105.1 Polyangia bacterium | reverse complement strand
CGGCCGTTCTCGGGTCTCCGGATTCTTCGGTTGACCGGGCAGCATGGGATTGGACGGAAGGGTGCGGGGGGCTGATTGAGACTGCGCTTGCGGATTGACGGCGGGCATCGAACGGACCTCCAGAGTGGTTGAGGCATCCATCTGCAGGTCTTGCGCCAGGGCGAGGCCCGTGCATTTCCGCATGTTTAGGTCTTGCAGGTGCCACCGCGGCTACCCACTGTTGCCCCACCTCCGCGTAGACGTCCGCGCACTCGCCGCAGCGGTGGGACGATCTTGCCCGGTCAGTCCCGGGGTCAACGCCAGGTGGCGGCCAGCGTCAGGCCAACCAGATGGGCCAGCGATCGGTAAGTGCCAACCGGGCTCTCTCGCCCCCCCACGGCGTCGGCCGGCAGAAAATAGACCAGCAGGTACCCGACGTCGGCCTTGAAGCGTCCGTGGTGGTAACCGACTCCCAGCGCCAGATCGGTGCGGTCGGCGTCCGGCAATCCGGGGCCCAGCCCCTCGCCACGAACCGCGCTGCGGTCAAAGATGAAACCACCGCGCAGGATCAAGCCGTACCAGCGTGGCTCCCACTCGGCGCCCAGGCGGAGCGTATACGTGTTGTGAGCGTCGGGCTGCAACGTTCGCTTGGGCGCATTGCTGAAGTTGATGTCGATCTGCTGGTAGGTGGTCCACAGCACCAGGTTGGCGTCGAACGAGAGCGTCAGCGTCCGGAATGGGCGGCCCATCACGCCCGCGCTGATGATGTCGGGCAGGGTGATGGCGGCGTTGCCGGGCTGGTCGGGCAGGTCGCGAGAAAACTCCGGGTGGGCGGGACGGAAGTCGGCCTGCCCGTCGTTGAACTTCAGCGCGACCCGGCTGCGGTAGGTCGCTCCCACGTGCAACCGCTCGGGCAGGGGACGCACCATCACGCCGACGTTGAACCCGTATCCCCAGGCCCCTCCGGCCAGGCGAACGTCGCCGCCGACGATCGACGGCAGCCCGGTGGTGAAATCCACCGCGCCGCGGATGGCGTCGAACCCTGCCGCCAGCGACAGCTGGTTGTTCACCTTCACGGCCATCGTCGGGTTGAAGGCCAAAGTCTTCAGCGAAGCGGCAAGCGCGTTCTCGCGCCCCGCCCAGTCGCTGGGCCACTGGATCCCGATCCCGAAGGCGGTGTAGACGCCCATGCCCAGGACCAACCTGTCGGTGATGGACGCGTGGGCGAACAGCGTGGGCAGCACGAAGTTACCCCGGTCACTCTGGGTGTCGGCGCCGCCGTCGGCGGGTGAAAAGCGCGACCGGGCGGTGACAAAGACGCCGCCGGCCGAAGCCCCCACGCCTTTCATGTTGCCCAGCGCCGCCGGGTTGAACCAGACCGCCGCCGGCTCATTGACGGATGCGGTCACCGCCGAGGCGCGGCCGATGGCGTCCCCCGACAGATCGTAGATGAGGAACCCGCTGGCCCGGGCAGGGCGCGGCGCGGCCAGCACAATGGCCAGCGCGCCCACCGCGAACGACCCACGAAGAACAGTTCGCGTCGTCATGGCTGCGCCACCACTGGAAAAGCGAAACAATAAACCAGGGCATCACGCATGAGCCCGGTGATCTGGCCCAGGGTCGGATCGTCGAGCAGCGCCTTGAGCTGGCTGCGGCCGCTTTCCAGCATGGTGGCGTCGGCGTCGCTCACCGAGGACAGCGCGCTCTTGCCGGCGCTGGTCAACAGCGGCGCTGGCAGCGTCAGCAGCTTGGAGACCGGCGACGGGGAGAGCGCTCGCCCCGTCGGATCGTGAATGTCCGTGGTGAGGAAGACGCCGACCTGATGCCCGACGGGAAGGGGCGCCGCGGCGGTGATGACGATGTTGCCGTCGGTGTAAACCGCATCGACGCGCGGCAGGCCGTTCACCAGGTCCATGGTGGCGATGGCGGTCAGATCGATGAGGATCACCCCACCGAAGTGATCCTGACGAACGAACGACCGCACCGTCGTCGGATCCACCGGCCCCTGCACGGCGATCTTGATCTGATTGGGTGCGGTGATCTGGGGGACGATCATCGCCGCCGGGCTGGGATCGACCTCGGCGACGGAGGTGGAGTGGGTGGGGAAGCCCCAGATCACCGCCACCTCTTCTTTCTCGATACCGGCGGCCTGGATCGCCTCCCAAGCGTGCAGGCGCTGCAGGTCGAAGCGGATCTGCTCAAGCTGGAACAGGCTGGCCGCCGCCTGGTCGGGTGGCTTCTTCTGCAACAGCAGCGCGTACGCTGGGCACTTGGGATCCAGTTCGTCCGCGCTGGTGGCGCCGCAGGTCAGCGGGGTCTCCTGCTTGAGCAGGAACTGCGTCGGAACGCCCACCACCTCGGCGCCGCTGGCGGCGCGGACGCCGTTGGTGTAGCCGCGTACCGCCGCCCAGTAGAACTCGCCCACGTCCCAGTGCTTGGGCCGCAGGGTCAGATAGCGTCCGACGGTCTGAAAACCGATCTGCAGATCGGCGACCGGCTTGCCCGCCCGGGCGGCGAACACGACCACGTTCTGGGGGGTGAGCGTGGCCGGATCCAGATCGGCGGTGGCCGGTGTCTGCGCCGGCGTTACTGTGGGAAAGCCATCCAGCGTCTGCAGGTATTGATCGAACTCGCACTCGGCCTGGCTGATGATGGCGGCCTTGCTGCAGTCACTCGGAATGGTGAGGCCCGCCAGACTGAAGTCGATCTTCTTCGTGGTCGGGTTGACGATCAGGCTGGTCGGCTGCGGAACGCGCGGGGGGAACGACTCGGGGTCGAACTCCATCGCCTCCGGGGTCGGATCGTGGGGCAGCGTGGGGACGCAGCCGGCGGCGGCGGTCAACGCGACCGCCGCCGTGACGACCAGACGCTTCACTGCTTGACGATCCGCTGCTGGGAAGCTGCGTATGCGGCGGGGATGTTCTTGATCTGGTTGGCGTCGGTGTCGGGGAAGCTGGTCACGTACCTGAGCAGGGCCTGCCAGTGCTTGAGCTCTTGCGTTCCGTCCATGGTGGGATCGGCGTCGATGAACGAATCCGGGAGCGACGGATTGATAAGGGTGGTGCAGTCGGCCGCCTTGGCGTCCACCGACAGCGCGCCGCCGGTCAGCTTCTTGATGAGTCCCAGCAGACCGGCGACGTAGTTCGTGGCCACGACCTTGTAGCAGGTGGTGGTGTCGTTCAGGTCAAGCGGCGTGACCGTCGGCGTCGTCGGGGTGCCACCGACCAGGCTGACGGAGGTGATCCGGCCGAACAGCGGTTTTGTAGAGTCGTACGTCGCCTGCAATCCAGAAACCTGCAGGAAGTACTGATCCGACAGCGGCGGCCCGGCCGCGTCCAGCTCCAGCCCGGCGCGCAGATCCTTGGCGTTCAGGAAGAACGACACCAGCGGGTAGCCGGGCTTTCCATTCGGCCCGATCCCGATGGGCAGCACGCGGAACAGATCCGCCAGCCACACCTGGCCGGTCTTGCCCTTGAGGATGGGGGCACGAATCTGACCGTTGGCCTCCACGGCGATCTTCACGTCGGGTTGCAGGGCGGTCGCCACCAGGCGATAGGCGTCGGCCACCAGGTTGCCCACGGGCGCCTCGCTGTACGTCGGCAGCGCCAGATCGGCGCCGGTCTCGGCGACCGGCGTGGCGTACATCAGTCCCGCCGGCAGGCCCGCCGCTGACAGGGCCAGGTCGACGCCGGCAACGAACTGCTGCACGCCCGCCTGCGTGGTGGCGTCGCCCATGATCTTGTCGTCGATGGGAAGCAGCGTGTACTTGTCCACCTGGACCGCCGGCGTGGCTCCCGGCGTGACCGTCACCTCCAGCTGGCCCAGGTACTGGCCGTACGAACCGGCGGTGACGATCACCGTGCCGTTGACGATGGCCGGCTGCTCAAGCTTCTCGTGCGTGTGGCCGCTGATGATGATGTCGATGCCGGGAACGGCAGCGGCAAGCGCCTGGTCCTCGCCCATCTTGTTGGCGCCGATTCCGGAATGCGACAGAGCCACCACCAGGTCGACCTGGTCGGTCTCGCGCAGCTCCTTGACCATGGCGGCGGCGGCGGTGGCGATGGGGTCGAACTTCAGCGGCGCGGACTGCGGCGTCACCTGAACGGCGTCCGCCCCCAGCAGGCCGAAGAATCCGACCTTCAGCGTGCCGTAGGTCTTGACCAGCTTGGGCTGGATCGCATGGGTGGCGCCCACCACGGCTTTCAGATCGTCGTCACCGGTGTCCGCCGGGTCGTCGCTGAAATGCATGTTGCTGGAGAGGATAGGGATCAGGCTGTTGTTGGTGGCGGCGGCGCTGAGCAGGCCTGCCAGCCCTCTGGGCGTCCAGTCCAGCTCGTGGTTGCCGATGGTGGTGGCGTCGTAGCCGAGGGCCTTCATGAAGGTGAGCTCGGGCGGGTTGGTGGTGGCCAGCACCTCGAACAGCGTTCCCATCATGAAGTCACCGGCGTCCAGCAGCATCACC
>DATLVT010000367.1:0-2444 GCA_035577105.1 Polyangia bacterium | reverse complement strand
CGATGGCGACGATGGTCATGCCCCCAGTCTATTCGATGGCCGCGCGTCAGTGCATGGTCATACCGCAACCAGACGCGTTCTTGGTGGGGTCGGGGCCGTGGTCGCCGCCGTCGGCTCCGTCGCACATCGTCTTGCAGATCGCAGCGCGGCGATCGATGCACGCGCCGTTGCCGTCGCAGGTGTCCGCCGGAACCTTCTTGTCGTTGCTGTCCAGGCAAGTGGCCATGGAGCAGGCCGTGCCGCTGGGGTAAAGCGCGCAGCCCCCATGGCCGTCGCAGAAACCGTCTGTCTGGCACTGGGTCGGGTGCAGATCCATGCAGCTGCCCTTCATGTCATGCATGCCGGCCGGGATGTTCGTGCACAAGCCTTGTGATCCTCCCAGGCGGCAGGACTGACACGTTCCCGCGCAGTCCGACTGGCAGCAAACCTCGTCGGCACAGTGACCGCTCTGGCATTCCGAATCCTGCTTGCAACCCATGCCCAGCGTGTGTTGACCAGGACCGGGACCGCCCGCTGCGCCGCCGCTGCCGCCGGCACCGCCGCTGCCATTTGCGCCGCCGCTCCCCCTGGCGCCGCCGCTTCCGATTGCGCCGCCGCTCCCCCTGGCGCCGCCGCTCCCGCCGGCGGGCGCGCTCGCGTCCGCCTGGGCGATCACAGGGGCGCCTCCCGCGCCGCCGGTCCCTCCCCCGTTCCCGGGGCTGGTGGCGCCGGTCGACGTCGGCGGCATGGAGGTCGGTTGGCCGCCGCCTCGTTCTGGCGCGTTCGACGCCGAAAGGTAGATGTCGACGTCGGTGATCATCTGCGATGGAGCGACCACCTGTACCGCGCCGCTGGCGATGACGGTCCCCTGCGCCAGCGCGATGGCCTGGCAACGGATCAACTGATCGGCTGCATCGTCGGTCAGATAGATGACCACGTCCTGGTCGCCCATCTTGAACGGTCCCCGATAGCGCCCGCGCGTATCGGGATCGACGATGGTCCGCGCCGAATCGAGCGACCCATCCGGCGGCAGCAGGACGACGCCGAACCGCAGTTCGTCATAGGTCAGGCCCGTCATGTGGGCGTGCACGTGAACGCCCGTCGCCTCCTGTTTGCACCCCAGCAGCAGCACCGAGACGACGCCCATCGTCACTGCGCGTCCAAGAACCGTCATGCTGAAAACGTAAGGTCGGAAACACGAACGACTAGGGTCGGAGGGAGCTGGTGTTGCTCATGCCGGCGTTCCCCATGCCGGCATTGATCGGTGGCAATGAGCCCTGCGGTCCGCCGTGCCCGCCAGCCGCGACGGCAGCCACCACCGCGCCGCCAGCGATCGCCCCGCCCACCAGCGTCCAGAACCACCACCGTCGATAAAACGGTCTTGATTCGACGGACACGCGCTCGGGTGAGGGCATCATCAGCAGGTCCAGCCCGCCGGCGGTTCTGTCCGACACCATGATCGTGGAAGCGCCGCCGGCCATCCCGGAAATGTGGCGCTGCTGCGACTGCAGGAGATCAAGGTCGTCGATGACGTCCTGGGCCAGCTTTCGCTGGGCCGGCGGTGGATTGAGGGCGATGAAGCGCCTGAAATAGCTGCGCGCCGGCTCGTACAGACCGACCATTCGATAGCACTGGCCGATGTTGAACAGAAATCCCGGCAGCGGTTTCTGTTCATACGCCGCTTGATAGTCCCGCAGCGCCTCCCCGAATCGGCCCTCGTGAAAGGAGACCTCGGCGCGCTGGAAGAGCACCCGCGCCTGTTGCTGCTGATCGGCGCGGGCCGGCCCAGGCATCGAGGCCGCCGCGGCCAGAAACACGACGACAGACACCCCGGCAGACCGCATCATCGTCCGGATCCCCCCGCCGGGAACATGCTCATCGTCGAGCCGTCGATCCACCCCCCCGGCTGACGCCGCCGGATTTTCAAGCGCCGGTCTCCCGCTCGGCGACGCCCTCCGTCACTGCGCGCAGAGACGTGCCAGCACGCCAGCCACGACGCGGTCGCAGCGTTCATTGCCGAAGGCATAGGCGTCCTTCAGCTGCTGGCCGATGCGCTGTTCGACGACGGCTCGCAAGGCCGTCCGGGCGCGGTGCAGGCGTGTCTTGACGACCTCGTCGGCGACGTCAAGCACGTCGGCCACCTCCGCGGTGGTCATGCCTTCGATCTCCCGCATGATGAGGACCGCGCGGTAGATGTCGGGCAAGCCGTCGATCGCCTGTTCGACGACCTGCGCCAGCTCGTGACTGGCGGCGGCCCGCTCGGGATCGCTGGCGCTGATCTTCCAGGTTTCCGACATGACACCCTCGCTGACTTCATCAATCGAGACGAAACGACCACGGGAACGCAGCCTGGCCAGGGCCTCGTTGAAGGCGACCCGGCACAGCCACGTCGACCAGCCCGCCGTGCCCCTGAACTGGTCCAGGTGGGCGAACGCCGAGAGTTACGCCTGCTGGATGGCATCCTC
>DATLVT010000366.1:0-4093 GCA_035577105.1 Polyangia bacterium | reverse complement strand
CGGGCGGCGTTATAGTGGGCGTCGGCGTTCCGGGGGTTGCCGGCCAGGGACCTTTCGTAGGCCTCGATGGCGGCGGCGACGTGGCCTTGGTCTTCCAGGGCCAAGCCCAGATTGAAAGCAGCCATGGCGTCGTCGGGGCGGGTGGCCAGCGCGCTCCGATAGTGGAACTCGGCGGCGCGCAGGTCGCCGCGCTGGTGCAGAAGGCGACCGAGGGCGACGTGGGCCTCGGCGTGGGTCGGAACCAACGCCAGCAGCTGCAGATAGGTCTCGCGGGCTTGCTGCGGGTCGCTCTCTTCTTGCTCGCAGGCCAGCTCGTAAAGCAGGTCGGGCGAAGAGGTCTCCGCGGCGGTTGGCGGGTCGTCGTCGGGGGCCGACCGCGGGCGCAGCGGGGAAACCGGTGTGTCGGGGCCAGCCGCTGTACCCGGCGCCGAGAGGTCCAGCAAGAATTGCCCTGACTCGGCCTGCCAGCGCGTGCTGCCGTCGCGCACCACCACGCCATTGCCCTCCGCCTCCAGCTGCAGCGCCGACAGGGGCTGCTGGTCGTCCAGCCGCGCATGCAGGCTTTGCAACGCTCGCCGCACCCGGTGCGGGGAGATGCGTTCGCGAACCAGCCCCTCGGCGTTGCGCAGAAGGCGCAGGTCCTGAAACGAAAAGCGCAGCTCGCCCTCGGCGCCGCGCTGGGGGCTCAACAGGCCCGCCCGCACGTAGGCGCTCAGGCGTGCCGGCGAGAGCCCCAGCATCTTCTCCACCTCGTTGGCGCTGTAGCCGTTCATCACCCGCGAAGAGGAATATATACCCGTCTACCGGTCGTTGCCCCGGTCGTTGCTGCGATCCTGACCCCGGTCCTGGCCCGGACCATGACCCAGAACCTCCATCACCTCGGCCGGCGATTGCCCGTGCCAGATCCGCGAGGCGTTGCGCGCGGTCGAGAAGGTCCGGGTGTGCATGCGATCGATGTAAAGCACCCCGTGAAGGTGATCGATCTCGTGCTGCAGGATCCGGGCGTACCAGCCACTGGCCTTGATGGAGATCGGCTCGCCTCGATGATCCAGCGCCTCGACCACCACGTCGTGGGCGCGCGGCACCACGGCCTGAAACCCGTCGACGCTCAGGCAACCCTCGAAGAAGGCGACGTCCTCTCCCCGCAGCGTCAACTGCGGGTTGACGATGACGTGAAAGGGGACGGGCGCGCGCTCGGTCTCCTCGACGGTGGCCACGTCCTCGATGACCGCCAGCTGCAGCGGCTGCCCGATCTGGGGCGCCGCCAGCCCCACCCCGGGAGCGTCGTGCATGGTCTCGCGCATCAGCTCTATGAGGTTCTGGATCTGCGGGCTCAAGATCTCGACCTTGGTCAACGCCCGCGCGCGCTGGCGCAAGACAGGCTCTCCGGTCTGGACGATCTTCAGCAACATCGCTTCACCAAGATCGCGGCGCGCCGTTCAGCGCTTGGCGCCCCGGGCGCGCTTGGTCTCGGTCTTTTCAGCCCGCGGCGCCGCTCGACGCGGCGAACGCCGGTCATCCGCTTGCGCCTGGTCGCTGTCCTCGGCACCCGCCGTCGCCTTGTCCTTGCCGCCGCCGTCCTTTTTGCCCAGGCTGGCCTTCAAGGCCTCCATCAGGTCGATGATGCGGGCCGGTTCGGGCGCCGGTTCAGCGGTTGCGATGTCCTGCCCTTTGACCTTGCGGTCGATATCGGCCTGCGTGCGCTTGCGGACGTCGTCTTCGTACTGCGTCGGATCGAAGGTTTCGGAGGCGATCTGATCGATCAGCTGCTTGGCCAGCTTCAGCTCGGGCTCGCGAACCTCGGCGTCGGCGATGGGCACCTCGGAGAACGATCGAACCTCGTCGGCATAGAGCAGCTGCTGCATGACCAGTCCCCCCGGCTCCTCGGTGGTCGGTCGCAACATCACCAGGTATTGCTTGCCGCGCGCCGCGTATCGCGCCAGCCCGGTGCGGCCGGTCTCGCGCATGGCCTGACAGAGCAGGCGGTAGGCTTTCTCGCCGCCTTTTTCCGGCCCCAGGAAGTACGCCTTGTCGAAATAGACGGGATCGATCTTCTGGATCGGCACGAACTCGGCGATCTCGATGGTCTGCGTGGCCTTCTCTTCCAGGGCCTTCAATTCGTCCGGCGAGAAGGTGACGTACTGATCCTTGGCGAACTCGTACCCCTTGATCATCTCGTCGCGCGGGACGATCTCGTTGTCCAGCGGGCAGATATATTGCTGCTTGAGGCGCGAGTTGTCCTTGGCGTGCAGGAGGTGAAAGGAGATTGCCGACGATGCCTGCGTCGCCGAATAAAGCTTCACCGGGATGGAAACCAGCCCGAAGGAGATCGTCCCGCCTGCGATTGCGCGTGCCATGTGGGATATTGTACTCCGTTGTAAGGCGGGCTCCAAAAAACCCGTCCGGGGTCAGCTCTCTCCGAGGAGGGCGATCAGTTTCTTGGCCAGCACCGGTCCCTTGCCTTCGTCCTCGTGCTTGAGGAAGACATAGGACTCATTCCAGGCCTGTCCAGAGATGCGCGACGCCCAGCTGGCCAGCGCGGCGTCATCGTAATCCTGCCGGCGCAGGCGCAGATAACCCCACGACGCCGTCGCGTGCAGCGGCGTGGTGAAGTCCTCCGCCTCGGCGATGCACAGGGCCGCGTCGCGCGCGCTCAGGGCATCGAAGACCTCGGGGACAAACCACGACTCGTGGCGGAACTCGAACGCCGCCCGGGTCCCGGGCGGCAATTGCGCCAAGAACGCGGTCAGCTTGGGCGTGTCCTTGCGCAGGAACGGCGGCAGCTGAAACAGGATCGGCCCCAATTTGTGGCCCAGCATGGCGGCGGCGTCGTACAGGCGCACCAGCGAATCGTCGCTGATGCTCAATTTCTTTTCGTGGGTGATACGCCGGGGGCTCTTCAGCGCAAAACGAAAACTGTCCGGCGTCTGCTCGGCCCAGGTCTTCAGCATGTCGGGGTTGGGCATCCGGTAGAAGGTGTTGTTGATCTCCACCGTCGGGAAATGCCCGGCGTAAAAGGGGAGCATCTGCGCCCCCGAGATCTTTTCAGGATAAAAACGCCCCTTCCAAGGCGCATAGCTGTAGCCGCTGGTTCCGACGAGAGTTTGCAAGGTCTGACCGCCAGCGGGTAAAATATCAAAATGGCGTCTTCGCGCGTGCGCAATCCGATGGAGGACACGACCCGCACCGCGCAGCCGCCGCCCGGATCGGAACCCGACGAGGTTGATCACGCCTACCTGCTGGTCCTGGCCGGCTCCAGCCTGGGCGAGATGTACCGCATCGAGAAGGAGAAGACGGTCCTGGGGCGGGGCGAAAAGGCCGACATCCGCCTGGTCGACGAGGGCATCTCCCGGGAGCACGCCCAGCTGGTTCGCGAACCCGACCACGTCATCCTGGAAGACCTGGGGTCAACCAACGGGACGTTCTGCAACGGCATCCGGGTGACGGAGCAGATCCTGGTCGATGGCGACAAGATCCTCCTTGGCTCGACCACGATTCTGAAGTTCACCTATCACGACAAGCTGGACGAGGCGTTCCAGCGCCAGCTCTCCGAATCGGCCCTGCGTGACGGCCTGACCAAGGCATTCAACAAGCGCTATTTCGGCGAGCGCCTGGAGTCGGAGGTGACCTATGCCCAGCGGCACAAATCGCCGCTGAGTTTGATCTTCCTGGACATCGATCACTTCAAGACCATCAACGACACCCACGGCCATCCGGGCGGCGACTTCATCCTCACGGAGCTGGCCAGCCTGGTCAGCGAATCGCTGCGCGCGGAGGACATCTTCGCCCGCTACGGCGGTGAGGAGTTCGCCATCATCTGCCGCGAAACCGAGGTGCGCGAGGCCGCGGCGCTGGCGGAACGCCTGCGGGCCGTGGTGGAGGGGCATTCGTTCATGCATGAGGGCAAATCGGTGCCGGTCACCATCAGCGTCGGCGTCGCATTCATGCCTGACGCCGCCGTGCAGACCGGTTCCGACCTGGTGGCCCTGGCCGACGAGACGATGTATCGGGCCAAACGCGGCGGTCGCAACCGGGTGTGCGTGCGGCCGGCGTCGCCCGCCACCCCGGTTATTCCTCCCTCAGAGTAGCGGGG
>DATLVT010000365.1:0-15516 GCA_035577105.1 Polyangia bacterium | reverse complement strand
CTATTCGCCCGAGCAGATGGTGGGCCGCACGGTGATCTATCTGGCCAACTTGAAGCCGGCCAAGATCCGCGGCGTGCTGTCGCAAGGGATGATCCTGGCGGCCGGCGACGCCGAGGTGCTGGGCCTGTCGGCGCTGGATCGCGACGTCGCGCCGGGGACCAAGGTCCGGTAGCGCTCGCTTCGCTCGCTGCGCGGAAGGGGCCTGCGGGCTGGCGCCTCGCAAGGTGAGCCGGCGCGGCGGAGAGCCGCGCCTCCCGGTTACTTGGACACACTCCACCACCGATCCCGACGGAAATCGGCCTACCACCTGTTGGTGGTCGGCCGTCAAAACCGGTAGCCTGGTTCGTCTGAAATTGATGACCCAATCCCCGACGACCGTGTGCCCCTCGATCAGCCTGCGTCTTTTCATCTTGCTGGCACTGGCGGGGGTGTCTCCCCTCGCCTGCCAGACCCCGGCGCCGGGCGTCGGCGGCACCGGCGGCTCTGGTGGTTCTGATGCGCGGCCAGCGTCACCCGACGCGAGCGCTGACGGCGGCGGCGACACAGAGACCGGCGAATCGCTCTGCGCCGAAGCCCCGCCGCCGCGACGCAGTGACGGCGCCATCCTGGAGATCCCCATCGCCGCGCAGCTGGCCGGCAAGGTGATGCGTTTCGGGGAGGCCAACGTGGCCGCCAATGGACAGACGGTGACGCCGCTGAACCTGCGCTTCTATCTCTCGAACGTCATCCTGACCAAGGCCGGCGTCGCCCAGAGGGTGCCGGTCGACATCGTCGACGCGGCGGGAAAGGTCCTCCCCTACGGCATTCATTTCTACAACGCCGACGATCCGGCGTCGCAGGTGTTGCGGGTGCGGGCGCCCGTCGGTGATTATAGCGCCATCACCTTTTCGTTCGGCCTGGGCGACGACTGCAACGCCGGCGAGCCGGAGCGAACCCCTCCGCTATCCGCGACGTCGCAGATGACCTGGCCCCACGGGTTCGGCTACCTGTTCTTTCGCTATGAGGGGCGCGTTTCATCGGGAACCGGTGACGGCGGCGCAGGGCCCGACGCCAGCCGCGCCGACGGCGGCGACACCGCCAGCGCCGACCCGGAGATCCCGGCGGCCATTCACATGGGCGGTTTTCCCCACCTGCTGATGGCGCCGGTCATCCGCATCGCCGCTCCGCTGTCCGTCCCAAGCACCGCCGGCACCGCCAACCAGCGCACCTTGCGGCTGGTGATGGATGAGGTCTTCAAGGGCGCCAACACCCCGGTCATGAGCGACCTGCCCATCCCCCCGCCCGGAATCGAAGGCGCGCTGGGGGAAAGCCTGCGCAAGACGGCGCCCACGCTGACCCTGTTCGTGCTGACGCCGTGACGCGCGGTCGCCCCCCCGCCCGCGCCGGCGCAGTCGGGGCCTCCCTGATTCTGGTCGGCGCGCTGGTCGCCGGCTGCGGCGACGACCGGTCGCCGCCGCCCACCGCGCCGGCGCCGCTGTCGACAGCGACGGCCCCGCCTGGTTTTCCCCCGGGCCCGGTGGCGGCGACGGCACCCGCCGACAACCCGCTGACGGAGGCGCGCGCACAGCTGGGGCGGCGGCTGTTCTTCGACACACGCCTCTCCCGCACCGCCGAGATCGCCTGCGCCAGTTGCCACAAGCAGCAGTACGGTTTTGCCGACTCGGTCACCGTTTCGCCGGGCGTCGAGGGGCGGCTGGGCACGCGGAACGCGCCGGCCCTGGTCAACGTCGCCTGGAATCAAAGCTTCTTCTGGGACGGCCGCGCCGCCACCCTGGAACAGCAAGCCGGCATGCCCATCGAAAACCCGGTGGAGATGGACCTGCCCCTGGCCCAGGCGGTGGCCCGGTTGAACGCCGACGACACGTACGTGCGGACGTTCACCGACGCCTACGGGGCGCCGCCCACGGCCGAATCACTGCGCCAGGCCCTGGCCAGCTTTGTCCGCACCCTGGTCAGCGGCGGCAGCCCTTACGATCGCCACCTGCGCGGCGACGACAGCGCCTTCGGCGAAGCGCAGCGCCGCGGCGAGGCGCTCTTCTTCTCCGAAGCGACGGCCTGCTTTCACTGCCATCCCGGCGGTGCGCTGACCAACGACGGCTTCTTCAACAACGGCACCTACACCGACGGCGGTGATCCCGGGCGTCAGATGCTGACCGGCCGGTCCGGCGACCTGGGAAAATTCAAGGTTCCCGGGCTGCGCAACATCGCCGTCAGCGCGCCTTACATGCACGACGGGTCGCTGCCGACGCTGGAGGCGGTCGTCGAACAGTACGCCCAGGGCGGCCGCGGCCACCCCAGCACCGATCCCCAGATCGCGCCGCTGACCCTGACAGCCGCCAACAAGGCCGACCTGGTCGCCTTCCTGCGCGCGCTGACCGACGACCAGTTTTTGAGCGATCCCCGATACGGGCGCTGACGATTTCTTTCTAGTCGGTGGTCCAAGGGCGAAACCCCTTCTTTTTCGCTTGCCTAGGGGGGCCCGGTCATTCGTAATCACAGCCCATGGCAAGCCCTACCCTGAACATTCCCGCTGGCGGTCAAGCGATCGCCGTTCTTTCCGATGGTCGACTGGAAGTCCCCGATCACCCGGTCATCCCTTTCATCGAAGGCGACGGCACGGGCCCCGACATCTGGCGCGCCTCCGTGCGCGTGCTGGACGCGGCGGTGAACAAGGAGTTCGGTGGCAAGAAAAGCATCGCCTGGGCCGAGGTCTACGCGGGTGAAAAAGCCAAGACTCTGTTCGATACGTGGCTTCCCGACGAGACGCTGGAGGCGTTCAAGAAATATTACGTCGGCATCAAGGGCCCGCTGACCACGCCCATCGGCGGTGGCATCCGGTCCTTGAACGTGGCCATCCGGCAGATGCTGGACCTGTACGTCTGCTTGCGACCGGTGCAGTACTTTGCCGGCGTCCCTTCGCCGGTCAAGCACCCGGAGAAGGTGAACATGGTCATCTTCCGGGAGAACACCGAGGACATCTATGCCGGGATCGAATGGGCCGCCGAATCTCCCGAGGCGCAGAAGCTGATCGGGTTTCTGCAGAAGGAGATGGGGGTCAAGAAGATCCGCTTTCCGGCGACGTCGGGGATCGGCATCAAGCCGGTCTCGCGCGAAGGCAGCGAACGGCTGATCCGCGCCGCGCTGGACTACGCCATCCGCCACAAGCGCAAGAGCGTCACCCTGGTGCACAAGGGGAACATCATGAAGTTCACCGAGGGCGCCTTCCGCGACTGGGGCTATGCCCTGGTCAAGAACGAATATGCCGGCCGCGCCGTGGGCTGGGACGACTGCGGCGGCAAGCCGCCCGCAGGCCAGGTGCTCGTCAAAGACGCCATCGCCGACATCACCTTGCAACAGGTGCTGACGCGCCCGGATGACTTTGACGTCATCGCCACGCTGAACCTGAACGGCGATTACCTCAGCGACGCGCTGGCGGCGCAGGTGGGCGGCATCGGCATCGCCCCGGGCGGCAACATCAATTACCTGACCGGCCACGCCGTCTTCGAGGCCACCCACGGCACCGCGCCCAAGTACGCCAACCTGGACAAGGTGAACCCCGGGTCGGTGATCCTGTCGGGGGTGATGCTGCTGGAACATCTTGGTTGGACCGGCGCGGCCACGCGCATCGTCAAGGCGCTGGAAAAGACCATCTCGCAAAAAACCGTCACCTACGACTTCGCGCGGTTGATGGACGGTGCTAAAGAAGTCGCGTGCTCCGCCTTCGGAGACGCCATCATCAAGAATCTTTAAACAGGAGCGAAGCCCCATGCCCCGTCGGAACAAGATTGCTCTCATTGGTGCCGGAAACATCGGCGGCGAGCTGGCCGCCCTGGCCGCTCGTCGCGAGCTGGGCGACGTCGTCCTGTTCGACATTCCGGAAAAGGTCGGCGTCGCGCAGGGCAAGGCGCTGGACCTGGAGCAAAACGGCTCGGTGCTGGGTTACGACGCCAAGATCACCGGCAGCTCTAGCTGGGACGACTGCGCCGGCGCCGACGTCGTCATCGTGACGGCCGGCGTGCCGCGCAAGCCGGGGATGTCGCGCGACGATCTGCTCAGCATCAACCTCAAGATCATCCGCAACGTCGGCGAGAACCTGAAGGCCAAGTGCCCCGACGCCTTCGTGATCGTGGTGTCGAACCCGCTGGACGCAATGGTGTACGAGCTCAAGCGCGTCACCGGATTCTCCGGCAAGAAGGTGATCGGCATGGCCGGCGTGCTGGACTCGGCGCGCTTTCAGCTGTTCCTGGCCCGCGAGGCCGGCGTCTCCATCAAGGACGTGCGGGCCATGGTCCTGGGCGGGCACGGCGACACGATGGTGCCGGTGACCAGCTATTGCACCATCAACGGCATCCCGGTGTCGCAGTTCATCGCCGCCGACAAGCTGGGCGCCATCATCGACCGCACCCGCAACGGCGGCGGCGAGATCGTCAAGCTGATGGGCACCAGCGCCTTTTACGCCCCGGCCTCGGCGGCCATTCAGATGGCCGAGGCCTACCTGAAGGACCTCAAGCGCCTGGTCCCGGCGGCGGCGTATCTGGAAGGCGAGTACGGCTACAAGGATCTGTACATGGGCGTTCCGGTGGTGATCGGCGCCGGCGGCGTGGAGAAGGTGGTGACCATTTCTCTGACCGCCGAAGAAAAGGCGATGCTAGAAAAGTCCGCCGCCGCCGTCCGCGAGCTGATCGACGCGTCGAAGAAACTGTAAGGAATTCGTAAAGAACCCTAAATGAAAATACACGAGTACCAGGCCAAGGAAATTCTGGCGCGCTATGCCCTGCCCCTGCCCAAGGGCCGCCCCGTCTTCAGCGTCGACGAGGCGGAGGCGGCGGCCAAGGCGCTGATCGCCGAGACCGAAAACGAGTTCGTGGTGGTCAAGGCGCAGATCCACGCCGGCGGCCGCGGCAAGGGCGGCGGGGTGAAGGTGGTCAAGGGCGCCGCGGCGGCGCGCGAGACCGCCCAGAAGATCCTGGGGATGAACCTCATCACCCACCAGACCGGCCCCGGCGGGCGCCTGGTCAAGCGCCTGCTCATCGAACAGGCCGTCGACATCGCCCGCGAGCTGTACCTGGGCGCGGTGGTCGATCGCGAGAGCGGCCGCGTCGTGATGATGGCCTCCGCCGAGGGGGGCATGGACATCGAAGAGGTGGCGGCCAAGAGCCCGGAGAAGATCCTCAAGCAGGCGGTCGACCCCGTGCTGGGGCTGGCGCCCTACCAGGCGCGCAACCTGGCCTTCGGCCTGGGGCTGCACGGCCCCGCCGCCAAGAACGCCGCCGAGTTCATCGAGCGCCTGTACAAGGCCTTCATCGATCTCGACGCGTCGCTGGTGGAGATCAACCCGCTGGTGGTGTTGACCAACGGCAAGGTGCTGGCCCTCGACTGCAAGATGACCTTCGACGACAACGCCCTTTACCGCCACCGGGAGATCGAGGGCTACCGCGACCTCGAGGAGGAGGCGCCGGCGGAGATCGAGGCCAAGAAGTACGACCTCAGCTACGTCAAGCTGGATGGCACCATCGGCTGCATGGTCAACGGGGCCGGGCTGGCCATGGCCACCATGGACATCATCAAGAGCTTCGGCGGACAGCCGGCGAACTTTCTGGATGTGGGGGGCAGCGCCACCACCGAGAAGGTGACGGCGGCCTTCAAGATCATCACCGCCGATCCGCACGTGCGCGGCATCTTCGTGAACATCTTCGGCGGCATCATGAAGTGCGACACCATCGCCGAGGGCGTCATCGCCGCCGTGAAGCAGGT
This sequence comes from Polyangia bacterium, assembly GCA_035577105.1. Classification (GTDB taxonomy): domain Bacteria; phylum Myxococcota_A; class Polyangia; order Fen-1088; family Fen-1088; genus DATKEU01. The sequence goes on along the minus strand of DATLVT010000365.1, from coordinate 9,762 downwards.
AGGACTGAAGGTGCCGCTGGTGGTGCGCCTGGAGGGAACCAACGTCGAGCTGGGCAAGAAGATCCTGGCCCAGTCGGGACTGGCCGTCACCAGCGCCAATGACATGGCCGACGGCGCGCAGAAGGTCGTCGCCCTGGCCGCCGCGGGGAGCAAGTAATGTCAGTCCTGGTTGGAAAGCAGACGAAGCTGATCGTTCAAGGCCTCACCGGCTCGGCGGGGACGTTCCACGCCAAGCAGATGCGCGAATACGGGACCAACGTCGTCGGCGGTGTCACCCCCGGCAAGGGCGGCGCCGTTCACGAAGGCTTTCCGGTGTTCGACACCGTGGCCGAGGCGGTCAAGAAGACAGGCGCCAACGCCACGGTCATCTATGTCCCCCCGCCGGGGGCCGCCGACGCCATCCTGGAAGCGGCCGACGCCGGCATCGCGGTGATCGTCTGCATCACCGAAGGCATCCCCACGCTGGACATGGTGAAGGCCAAGCGCGCCTTGCAGGGGCGCACCGGCCTCACCCTCATCGGCCCCAACTGCCCCGGCATCATCACGCCCGGCGAGTGCAAGATCGGGATCATGCCCGGGTACATTCACGCCGCCGGCAAGGTGGGCGTGGTGTCGCGCTCGGGCACGCTGACCTACGAGGCCGCCCATCAGTTGACGGCGCTGGGGCTGGGCCAGTCGACCGCCATCGGCATCGGCGGCGATCCGGTCAAGGGGATGGACTTCATCGATTGCCTGGCCCTGTTCGAGCGCGACCCGCAGACCAAGGCCGTGCTGATGATCGGCGAGATCGGCGGGACGTCGGAGGAAGAGGCCGCCCGGTTCGTGAAGATGAACATGAAAAAGCCGGTGGCGGCCTTCATCGCCGGACAGACCGCCCCGCCCGGCAAGCGAATGGGACACGCCGGCGCCATCATCAGCGGCGGCAAGGGGACGGCGGCCGAGAAGATCGCCGCCCTGCGCGACGCCGGCATCGCCATCGCCCCCAACCCCGCCGAGCTGGGCAAGACCATCGCCCCGCTGATCTCGTAACCGTTCACCGTACGCGTTTACCGTCGCAACAGAGGAGCTGGAAACCATGGCCGTGGAAAGAACGTTCGGAATCGTGAAGCCTGACGCCGTCGCCAAAGGGGCGATCGGCGGTGTGATTGATATGATCGAGAAGGCCGGCCTGAAGATCGTGTCCCTGCGCCATCTGCGCCTGGGGCAGGCGCAGGCGGAAGGCTTCTACGCCGTCCACAAGGCGCGCCCGTTCTTCAAGGACCTGGTCGCCTTCATGACCTCGGGTCCCTGCGTGGTCATGGCCATCGAAGGGGAGAACGCCATCGCCCGCTATCGCGAGGTCATGGGTCCCACTGACTCCAAGAAGGCGCCCGCCGGCACCATCCGTCAGAAGTACGGGACCGACATCGAGAAGAACGCCGTGCATGGCAGCGACGGCGTGGACACCGCCAAGGGCGAGCTGGCCTTCTTCTTCACTGGCATCGACCTTCTGTAAGCAAGCCCGGCCCCCGTAGGAGTTTGTAGGCGGAGCGTGTAGGTGGTCGCCGGCGGTGGCTGGCGCCCACCGGCGCGCCGTCTTGGTCTCGGGCTTGGCCGTGTGGATATTTCTCAGGGTCACGAACTCGTTTATAGTGATCCTGAGTAGATATGATTCAAAAGCTTAACCGTGCTCGTGGGCGAGAGTGGGTCGTCGCAGCGGTGGTGGCGATGTTCGTGTTCGTCGCCTTTTTCGCGGCGGGCTGCCAGGATCGGGTCTTTGATTTCGGAGGTACGGTCGTCAATCCCGACGCGGGTTCCACCGGCTCGGGCGGCAGCGGCCTTGGCAGCGGCGGCGCCATCGCCACGGGCAGCGGCGGCTCGGGTGGCCGCGCCACCGACGGAGGCGGCAGCGGCGGCGCCGGCGGCAACGGAGGCGGCAGCGGCGGCGCCGGGGGCGGCATCGTCGAGTGCAAGGACGGCGATCCCGCGCGCCAGACCGACGTCGCCAACTGCGGCAAGTGTTTCAACCTGTGCCGCGAAGCCAACGCGACGCCGGCGTGCGTGGCCGGCGTCTGCCAGTACACCTGCGAGACCGGGTTCTTCGACGCCGACAAGAACCCCGCCAACGGCTGCGAGTGCATCAAGAGCAACGCCGGCGTCGAGGTCTGCGACGGTCTGGACAACGACTGCAACGGAATCGTCGACGAAGGCTTCAACTTCATGACCGACGCCGCCAACTGCGGCGGCTGCAACAAGCCCTGTTCGTTTCCCTTCGCCACCGCCACCTGCGATCAGGGCGTCTGCAAGATGATCGCTTGCCTGACCGACTTTTACGATCGCGATCCGGCCATCCCCGGGTGCGAGACGTCGTGCCGCAAGACCAACGGCGGCGTCGAGATCTGCGACGGCCTGGACAACGACTGCAACGGCCTGGTCGACGACAACCCGGCCGCGGCCGCCATCACCTGCAAATCGAAGGGTGTCTGCGCGGGGGTCACGCCGACCTGCATGGGCCAGGCGGGTTACGTCTGCAAGTACCCCTCGACGTTTCAGGACGTCGAGGACGTCAGCAAGGGCTGCGATGGCCTGGACAACGACTGTGACGGTTTCACCGACGAGGCGTTCGACATCGGCAAGTCCTGCATCGTGGGGTCCGGCCCCTGCGCCGGGACCGGCACCTGGGTCTGCGACAACGCGCAGGCTGCGCACCGTCGCTGCGACGGGCAGATGAAGACGCCCGGGGTCGAGGTCTGCAACGGCAAGGACGACGACTGCGACGGCAAGATCGACGAGCTCGATTCCCTGTCCGACAAGACCGCCGACGACGCGCTGGTTTACTTCGCGGCCAAGGACGTCACCATCTTTGCCTACGAGGCCTCGCGCTATGACGCCAGCGCGACCGACTATGGGTTCGACAGCGGGCGCCGCCCCTGCTCCGTCGGGGGCAAGCAGCCCTGGTCGAACATCACCAAGGAAAAGGCCGAGGCAGCCTGCGAGAAGATCGGCACCGGCTGGCGGCTGTGCACCAAGGATGAATGGTTCGACGCCTGCAACGGTTCGGGGAACACCACCTTCCCGTACGGCGCCACCTTCGACGGCAGCAAGTGCAACGGTTACGACTATCCGAAGGCCGCCGGCGTCACCACCGAGCCGACCGGCAGCGCCGCGATGTGCACCTCGGCCATCACCGCCAGCGACAAGCTGTTCGACATGAGCGGCAACGTCAAGGAATGGGTGCTGAGCACGGCGGCGACGTCCGGCCCGTTCGAGCTGCGCGGCGGCGCCTACGACATCGCCAGCTTTCTGGACAACACGGTGACGCCCGCGGCGACGCGCGCGCCCGGGTTGCAGTGCGACGCCTCGACGCCGGCGCCGGCGGTCGACGTGGTGTTGCCGTCGGTCGGTTTCCGCTGCTGTCGAACGGGTGCCCTGCCACCGTAACAAGGAGAGGCCTGTGGCGAGCGCGGTGTGGAAAAAAAATAAGCATCTGTCGATCCTGAGCCTGCTCGGGATCGTGGGGATCGTTCTGGCGGCGGCCGCGCCGGCGGCGGCGCAGTCGCTGCGGCCCAACATCCTGGTCATCTTCGACAGCTCGGGCTCGATGCTGGCCAACAACTCGACCCTGGACGGCTCGCCCCTGTGCAACAACCAGGGTCAGGGCAGCCGCATCTTCAGCCTGAAGAAGGCGCTCCGCGACGCCATGGCCCAGGTCGGCACCGACGAGGCCAACTTTGGTTTGATGCGCTATCCAGAGCTGGATCGGCCCATGCAGACTCCGGTCTGCCCGCAGGGACACTACGCCAACAATTCGACGACGGCGTTGCCGCTGAACTGCAACGGCAACTGCAGCGGCAACTGCAAGTGCGGCTGCCGCCTGCACACGCACACCACGCAGACGACCTACGCCGACGTGGACAACGGCGCCTGGTTCGACACCGGCCTGCGCGACTCGCTGCTGGTCGACGTGACCAAGCGGCCCGCGGGCACGAAGCCGGTGGCCGCCGATTTCGATCCCGCCGACGCCAACATCAGCGAGGTCTATCGCTGGATCGATCTGACGGAGAGCGCCGGAACGGGCGCCACCATCGCCGATCCCGAGCTGCGCACGCACGACCAGTGGTACACGCCCATCGGCCGCTCGCTGTTCTATGCCCGTCTTTACTTCGACAACTACGTCAAGGTGAACGACCCCAAGGCTTCCTGCCGCACCAACCTGGTCATCTTCGTCACCGACGGCGAGGAGACCTGTGACACCACCGGTGGCTCCGCGCTGGATCTGACCACCTGCGCCCAGACCGGGTACACCGCCTTTCACCCCGAGGTGCAGGCCTGCCAGCTTTATCGGACCACCAACGTCAAGACGTACGTCCTGACCGACACCAGCACCGGCGCCGCCAACGACGCCATCGCCAAGGCGGGCGGCACCAACGCCGCCATCCGCGTCACCCTGACCGACACCAACGCCGTCAAGGCCGCTCTGCTGGGGATCATCGCCGAGACGGTCCCGCCGGCCGAGATGTGCAACGGCAAGGACGACAACTGCAACGGGCTCATCGACGAAGGCGTCAAGAACATGTGCCCCCTGGATCTGACCAACCTCACCCACTGCGCCGTCGAGACCTGCAACTGCAAGGACGACAACTGCAACGGCGTCGTCGACGAAGGGTTTCCGCCCAACGCCTGCGGCAAGCCCTGCGGGTGCGCGGTGCCGACCGAGCTCTGCAACGGCCTGGACGACAACTGCAACGGCGACATCGACGAAGGGTTCAACGTCGGCCAGACCTGCACCAACGGCGGCGTCGGCAACTGCCGCCGCGGCGGCCTGCTGGCCTGCAAGCCCGACGGCTCCGGCACGTTCTGCGACGCGCCGGTGGTGCCGCCGGGGGTGGAGACGTGCAACGGCATGGACGACAACTGCGATGGGCAGATCGACGAGGGCACCCTGCCCGGCGTGGGCGAGCCGTGCGGCGTGTCGCTGGGCACTTGCATGGCCGGCAAGACCGTCTGCCAGAACGGCCACCTGGTCTGCACGACGTCCACCATGCCCGGCAACGAGGTGTGCAACGGCATCGACGACAACTGCGACGGCGTCATCGACAACGGGATCTTTCCCGAGGTCGGCAAGGACTGCCTGTGCCCCGGCCTGGATCCCGCCAAGGTGGGCGTGGGCCAGTGCAAGGGCGGCCACCTCGTCTGCGCCGGCAAGGCTGGCTTTGTCTGCGTCGGCTGCGTCCTGCCCATGGCCGAGATCTGCGACGGGCTGGACAACGATTGCGACGGCAAGATCGACACCACCGCCATGTGCCAGGGCGGATTTCTGTGCCGCGACGGCCAGTGCGCCCCCGCCTGCCAGTCCGGTGAATTCGCCTGTCCGGCCGGATACAAGTGCGTCGGCGACGTCTGCGTCCCCCAGCGGTGCGCCAAGGTGACCTGCGCCGGCAACACCCGCTGCGACGAGGCCACCGGCCAGTGCGTCGATCCCTGCGCCGGCGTCGTCTGCGCCGATCCCAAGGTCTGCCAGAACGGCGCGTGCGTCGACTGCAACACGCTGGGCTGTGGGACCGGTCAGCTGTGCGTGGCCGGCCGCTGCCAGGTCAACAAGTGCCTGGGCGTCACCTGCGGCGACGGCCAGTTCTGCAACGACGGCCGGTGCGAAGGCCTCTGCCAGCCAGGTCAGTGCAGCGGCACGCAGCGCTGCGTGGCCGGCCAGTGCCAGACCGATCTGTGCGCCAACGTCGGGTGCACCAGCGCCGGCCAGTTCTGCGATCCGGCCACCGGCACCTGCAAGACCGACAAGTGTCAGGCCACCCAGTGCGAGACGGGATCCACCTGCCTGCCCGCCACCGGCGAATGCAAACCGGATCCCTGCAAGGTGGCCATGTGCCCCGCCGACTGCTGGAGATGCGAGGTGAGCGCCGACGGCCTGGCCTCCTGCAAGGAGTCGGGGGCCTGCAAGGTCATCCCCGTTCAGGTGGGAACGCGCGGGGGCGCCGGCTGCGCCTGCGCCGTGGGCAACGGGAATGTCGGCGGCGGCGGTGATGGTGCAGAGTCGCTGGCGGTGGCCGCCCTGCTGGCCGGCATCGCGGGCGTCTTCGCGACGCGGCGACGCCGATCCCCGGCGCGCCGATAGCGCTGACGTCCCGAAGGCGCTAGTGTTCCGCCGCTGTGAGTTCCGATGATGTTCGTTCCCTGACGCCGGCCGAGCTGGCTGCGCGCGTCAGCGCCGCCGGCGAGCCGGCCTATCGCTCCGAGCAGGTGTTCCGCTGGCTGCACGGCCGGGGCGTCGACAGCCTGGAGCAGATGACCAACGTGCCGCCATCGCTGCGCCAGGCGCTGGCCGGCGAAGGCGGCTGGACGCCGATGGTCGAGGAGGTGTTGCAAGAGGCCGCCGACGGGACGCGCAAGCTGCGCCTTCGCACCGGCGACGGGCGCGCCATCGAATCGGTGCTGATCCCCGACGAGGACGAGGAGCGCAACAAGCTGACCCTGTGCGTGTCGTCGCAGGTCGGCTGCGCCATGGACTGCAGCTTCTGCGCGACGGCAACGCTGGGGTACGGGCGCAACCTCAGCGCAGGCGAGATCGTCGAGCAGGTCTACCGCGCCACCCGCCTGGCCGGCCGGCGCCCCACCAACCTGGTGTTCATGGGCATGGGCGAACCGCTGCACAACTTCGACAACGTGGCCAGGGCGTTCGCGCTGCTGCAGCACCCGTGGGGGGCCAATTTCTCCGCCCGCCGCATCACCGTGTCGACGGCCGGGCTGGTGTCGGGGATCGACAAGCTGGGGCAGCTGATGCCGGCGCCCAACCTGGCCATCTCGCTGAACGCCACCACCGACGAGATCCGCGATCAGCTGATGCCGGTGAACAAGCGCTGGCCCATCGCCGCCCTGCTGGACGCCGCCCGGCGCTTCCCGCTGTCCCACGGCCGTCGCGTCACGTTCGAGTACGTCATGCTGGCCGGCGTGAACGACAGCGACGCCGACGCCGACCGCTTGCCGCGCCTCCTGCGCGGGATCCCCACCAAGGTCAACCTCATCCCCTGGAACGGCTTTGCCGGGCCGCCCTACCAGCGACCGTCGGCGGAGCGCATCCGGACGTTTCAAGAGCGGCTGCGCGCCGGCGGGCTGGCGGTCTATATCCGCAATCCGCGCGGCGACGATATCGATGCTGCCTGCGGGCAACTGGCCGGCCGGGAGGCGCTGGTGACGATCGCCCGTCCGCCGGCCGCCGCCTCGGCGTAAACTGCCGCCCGTGCCGCCGCCGCCCTCCCCCGATCTCGAAGCCGAGCTGGGAAAGGCGCGCGATCTGGGCATCGACACCTGCGGGCGCATCGCCGAGTTCTGGGGCTTCACCCGCACCATGGGGCGCGCCTTCGGGCTGCTGTACCTGTCGCACGAGCCCTTGCCCCAGAGTGAGATCCAGAAACGCCTGAGCATCTCGGCCGGCAGCGCGTCGATGACGCTGGCGGCGCTGGGGCGCTGGGGCGTGGTCCACCGGGTCTGGGTGCGCGGCCAGCGGCGCGAGCATTACCAGGCCGAGACCGACTTCTGGAAGATGATCTCCGGCGTTCTCAACGAGCGCGAACGGCGCGAGATCGGCGCCGCCGTCGAGGTGGTCCAGCGCGCCGAGGCCGGGGCCCGCGCCGTGCACGCCGCCGTGAAGACCGCCACCACCGGCGCGCCCAAGCGGCTGCGCGGCGAGGCCGAGTTCGCCGTCGACCGCCTGGTAAAGCTGGGCGAGATCTGCCGCCTGGGCGAAACGATGCTGGACATGCTGCTCGGTCAGCTGACGCTGGACGTGGGGCGCTTCCGCGATGTCTTGAAGGGCGATCAGGGAACCCCGGAGGCGCCGTCCGCCCCGCCCGCCGCGGCGCCAGTTGTGGCGCCCGCGCCCGCATCGCGGGCGGCCGCGGGGCCGGCGTCACACCGGGCCCCCGCCCGCGAAAAAAAGCCACGCCGTTAAACGGTCCTTGCATCTTTTCAGTTTGTTTTGAATATTTAGAATTATCGTGACGCTGCCCCCGACCGTGACCATGATGCACGCCATGTCGCCAGGCCGTGCCCGCTCGCACTCCGACCGCGCCACCGCGCTGGTCGAGAACGAGCTGCGCCAGGTCGAGGCCCGGCTGGCCGAACGGATGGAGAGCCCCATCGGGCCCATCCCCCGGGTCGGCGCGCACCTGCTGGACGCCGGTGGCAAGCGCCTGCGGCCGCTGCTGGCCGTGCTGGCGGCGCGCGCGGCGGGCGTGTCGATGGAGATGGGCGTGGCCGTGGGCTGCGCCGCCGAGCTGATCCACACCGCCACCCTGTACCACGACGACGTCGTCGACGACGGGCGGGTCCGGCGCGGCCGGCCGGCGGCGCGCATGGTCTATGGCAACGGCATCGTCGTGCTGGTGGGCGATTTCTGCCTGGCTCGTGCCCTGGAGACGGTGGCCCTGACCGGATCGATCCCCGTCGTGCAATCGCTGGCCGCCACGGTGACCGAGATGGCCGAGGGCGAGGTGGCGCAGCTGGAACGGGCCGGCAATCCCGACGCCACCATCGACGAATACTTTCGCGTCATCGATCGCAAGACGGCCTCGCTGCTGGCCTGGTGCGCGCGCGTGGGCGGCATCGTGGGGCCGGCGCTGGACGAACCGCTGGGGCGGTACGGGCGCGCCCTGGGGCAGGCCTTCCAGATCGCCGACGACGTGCTGGACAGCGCGGTCGATGAAGCGACCGCCGGCAAGTCGGTGGGGCACGACATCCAGGAGGGAAAGCTGACCCTCCCCGTCTTGCTGGCCTGCGACGCGGACCCAGCCTTGCGGCAGCGCGTGCGCGGCCTGGTGGGCGAAAGAGGCGTGTCGGCGGAGATCGCCCTCGATCTCTTGAACTCCGTGCGGGCGGCGGGCGGCGTCGAGCTGGCCCGCCAGAAGGCCAAGCAACTGGCGGAGAGCGCCGTCGCCGCGCTGGAGCTGGTGCCGGCGTCGCCCTATCGCGAAGCCTTGAGAGATCTCGCCTTCCTCAGCGCCGACCGGAGCACCTGAAATGGCGCTGGCGACGACAGACGTTCCCTTCGATGCCGTGCCGGCGCATCACGACAACCTGCGCGACTTTGTCCGCTTGCTGGAGAGCCGGGGCGAGCTGCGGCGGATCACCCGGCAGGTCGATCCCTATCTGGAGATCACCGAGATCTCGCAGCGGGTGATGCGTGCGCAGGGCCCGGCCCTGCTGTTCGAGAACGTCAAGGGTTCGGCCTTCCCGGTGCTGATCAACACCTACGCCACCCGACGGCGCATGTCCTGGGCGCTGGGCGTCCCCGATCTGGAGATTCACGCCCGCAGCATCGGCGAGCTGGTCAAGGCGCAGCCGCCCGTCGGGTTGATGGACAAGATTCGCATGCTGCCCAAGCTGGCGCGCGTGGCCAGCGCCTCACCGCGCACGGTGGGACACGCGCCCTGCCAGGAGGTCATCGAGCGCGAGCCGGATCTGACCAAGCTGCCCATCATCACCTGCTGGCCCGAGGACGGCGGCCCGTACATCACGCTCCCCATGGTGATCACCCGCGATCCCGACAAGGGAACGCGCAACGTCGGCTGCTACCGCATGCAGGTCTACGGCCCGCGCGAGACGGGCATGCATTGGCAGCTGCACAAGACGGGGCGCCGCCACATGCGCCGCTATCAGGAGCTGGGACAAAAGCGCATGCCGGTGGCGGTGGCGCTGGGCGGCGATCCGCTGTTGCCGTACGCGGCCACGGCGCCGCTGCCCGACGGCATCGACGAGTTCCTGTTCGCCGGC
>DATLVT010000364.1:0-5527 GCA_035577105.1 Polyangia bacterium | reverse complement strand
CGTTCACCTTGCAGGATGGCTTTCGGCTGTCCCTGGCCGCCGACAAGGGAAAGCTGGTGGTCGTCTATTTTTGTACCGACGCCGCCCAGGCCGACTGCGTCCGCGAAGCCCGCGGGGTGCGCGATCGCTGGAATGATCTCTTCAGGAACCACGTCGTGGTGGTGGGCGTGACGCCGCAATCCGTCGCGGCTCACCGCGCCTTGATCGCGCACGAGAACCTGCCCTTCGATCTGGCCAGCGACGTCGACGGTCACCTGGCCGAAGCTTTCAAGGCAACGGCGACGCCAGGGGCGTTCGGACCTCGGGTGATCGTGATCGGGCGAGACGGAACAGTTCGTCGAACGTGGCAAACCGCCGATCCGGAGCGACACATTCAGGAGATCCTCAGGCTGGCGCAAACGCCGTCGACCTGAGGCAACCGGGCAAAGCCAACCAGACAGCCGCCCGGCGGGGCTACAACCCGCCGCGACGGCTGGCGCGATCGATGAACCGCGTGAGCAGCAAGCACCCCACGAAGAGCACGCCGGAGACCACCGCGCCGGGCAACGACGCCTCGTCGTGATCGGCCAGGAACGATTCCAGCGAAGCGGTCAGCAGCCACATCTGCACGACCAGGAGGATGCCGATGAACACATTGACCCCGCCCACCAGGGCCAGGGCACGCGCGCTGGGGGCAGCCGGCATGCGCCCGGCGGCGCGCGGCGACGTCGACGGTGTTGATTCAGGCACGATCGTCCTCCATCCCCACCGCCACCAGCTCGAACCCGCGCGGTTCGATGTGAACGCGCGGCAGCCGCCGCGGCGGTGGTCCCTGCAGCACCTCGCCCGTCGCGGCGGAGAAGTAGCCGTGATGGCAGGGACAGGCCAGGCGACCGGTCTCGCTCTCGTACACCACCGCGCAGGACAGGTGCGTGCACTTCTGGCTGTAGGCCACCCAGGACGTCGCGCTCAGCCTGATCAGCAGGCAGGGATCGTCCTGCGTCGGATACGCAAAGACCTTCACCTGGCCAATGGCCAGCTCTGAGACGCCGGCCACCACGACGGCTGACGGGTTCCTGGGTGCAAGACGGCGGGTCCAGGTGCGTCCCAGGATCCACAGGTTGCCCAGGAACATCCCCAGGCTGGTGAGAGCCATCGCTCTGCCGAACTGCCGGCGCATGACGAAGCGCTCGTCTGCCGCCCGGAATGACACGTCTTCTTTCCACAGTGGGAGGCTGGGGTGGCTGCGGCTCATGGCATCTCCTCCCAGATTTGATCGGCCACGTCGATCTCCAGCGCCGTCCGGGCCAGCGGCAGCATGAGGTGCACCTTGGTCACGACCTCTTGATTGCCGAAGTGAAAGACGTTGACCGGCTGCTCGCGCCTGTCGCGGGCGATCTCTTCGGGCGAGACGAAAGCCAGCGCCTGGCTGGGACAGACCGTCGCGCACATCGGTCGCTTCCCCGCCGACGTGCGGTCGTAACACATGTCGCATTTCATCATCTGCTCCATGGGCACGATCATCTTCGGCACACCGAACGGACAGGCCAGCACGCAGTTGGAGCAGGCCACGCACCGAGGCTTCAGCGACGACTGCACGATCCCGTCCTCGTTCTGCTTGATGGCGTCGGCCGGACAGACCTCGGCGCAGGTGGGATCTTCACAGTGCATGCAGACGGTGGGCGCGCTGGCGATCGACTCACGACGATCAAAGAAGTCCACGTGGATCATCGAGACGCCGCGGTGGGTCTCGCACTCGGCGCACGCCCGCTCGCAGGCGCGGCAGCCGATGCAGCGGGAGGGATCGATGAAGAACGCCAGGGCGCTCATCGCGGGCCTCCGCTGGCGTTGCCGCGCTGGCCGTCGACGATGGGCAAACGAACGGGCTTTCCCTCCCGCTCCGACGCGGGAGGGCCGGCCGCCTTCTCCAGCCTACAGGCCGACACCTTGAACTCCGGAATCTTGCTGCGTGGGTCGATGGTCCGGTGGGTCAGTCGATTGATGCTGCGGTTGCCCGGCCAGTGGTACGGCACGAAGACCGTATCGGGCCGGATGGTCTTGACCACCATGGCCGGGAAGGTCAGCGCCCCCCGACGGGTGGTGATGGTGACCCAGTCGCCGTCGGCGATCTGGTGCTGGGCCGCCAGGCGCGGGTGAATCTCCATGCGCGGGGCCGGATACTGATCGACCAGCGGGCCAATGCGTCGGGTCTGCGTGCCCGACAGATACTGGCTGACCACGCGCCCGGTGGTCAGGAAGACCGGGAAGTCGTCGCTGATCGGATCGCCCGATTCCCGGTGTTCGACGACGCTGAGGTGGGCCTTGCCATCGGGGTGAAAAAATTTCCCGCCCTCGAACAGGCGCGGCGTCCCCGGATGGTCGGCGGTGGGGCAAGGCCAGAACACGCCCATCTCCCGATCGATCTTCTCGTAGGTGATTCCAAAATAGTCGGCCACACCTCCCCGCGACGCCTCTCGCAGCTCGTCGAAGATCTCCGCCGATGATTGGTAGGCGAAGCGATCGGTTTGACCCAGGCGCTGGGCCACGTCGCACAGGATACGCCAGTCCTGGCGCGCGTTGGCCGGTGGGTTGACGGCCTGCTGGACGTGTAGCACCCGCCCTTCCGTGCTGCACACCACGCCCTCGTCTTCTTCCTGCAGGCTGCCGGGAAGGACCACGTCCGCGTGGTGCGCGGTCTCGGACAGAAAGAAATCGATCACCGCGAAGAATTCCAGCTTTTCCAGCGCCTGGCGCGTGAACTCGGAGTCCGGCAGCGACACCAGCGGGTTGAAGCACAAGGAGAACAGCCCCTTGATCTCGCCGCGGTGGATGGCCTCCATGATCTCCACGGCGCTGTATCCGGCGGGCGGGATCTCCTCCGGCTGGACCCGCCACACCTTGGCCACGTGCTTGCGTCCCTCTACGTCGCTGATCGATCGCTGCCCGGGAAGCTGATCGCACTTCTGACCGTGCTCGCGCCCGCCCTGTCCGTTGCCCTGCCCGGTGATCATCAGGCAGCCGGCGCCTTCGCGGCCGATGTGGCCGCAGGCGATGGTGAGGTTGATCAGAGCCAGGCAGTTCTCCACGCCCTTTGACTGATGCTCGATGCCGCGCGCGTGCATGGCGATGGCGCGGTCGGCCTCGCCGAACCAGCGCGCGGCCTGCTCGATCGATTCGGGACGGACGCCGGTGATGGCCGCCGCCGTGCGCGGATCGTAAGGCTGCACCGACGCCGCGACCGCGTCGAACCCGGTGGTGTGCGCATCGATGAAGGCGCGATCTTGCAGGCCGTCGCGCAGCACCACGTGCAGCAGGCCCATCAGCAAGATGTCGTCGGTGCCCGGCCGCACCGGCAGGTAGAGATCCGCGTTGCGGGTAATGGGCGTCATGCGCGGATCGGCGACGATCAACTTGCCGCCGGCGTCGCGGCAGCGCCAGACATAGTCCGTTGTGATGGGCGCGCACTCGCCGATGTTGGCGCCGCAGACCAGCAGCACCTGGGCCTTGGGGATGTCCGCCCAGGGATTGGGCGAGCGATCCACGCCGAACGTCATCTTGTACGCGGTCCCGGCCGACACCATGCACAGCCGGCCGTTGTAATCGATGTGCCGGGTGCCCACCGCGACCCGCGCGAACTTGCCGACCAGATAGGCCTTCTCCGTGGTCAAGGAGGCGCCGCCATAGACCGCCACCGCGTCCTTGCCGTGACGTTCCTGAATGTCTTTGATCCGGCGCGCCGTCAGATCCAGCGCATCGGCCCAGGAGGCCTTGCGGAAACCGCTGTCGGTGCGAAGCAGCGGATCGAGCAGGCGATCCTGGTGATTGCCTTGCAGATAGCGCGCCACTCCTTTGGGGCACAGCTTGCCGCGATTGAACGGGAACTCTTCCCACGGTTCAAAGCCCACCACCTTGTCGTCCTGCACCTTCAACTGGATCCCGCACTGCTGGCCGCAGAAGCAGCAATGGGTCTTGACCAGGCGGTCGGTCATGCCGCGTGAAGGCCCGTGCCAGCCCCCGGGTGGCGCCGACGCCAGGTGCGGCCCGAAGGCGTGGGCAAGCTCCGAAGGCGACGAAGGCGGACGACTCATCGGGTTCCTTTCATGACGCCCAGCTGGGACAGCCAGATCGTCTTTCGCTTGCACGGTGGACAGATCGCCTGCCAGTGCGAGGGGCCGGTCTTCATCTGATAGCGATAGTCGAATCCCAGCTCGACCAGCACCTCGCGCAGATCATCGATGTGCATTCGCGAGGCAAAGCGCTGGCCGCAGCGGGCGCACGGGGCTCCTTCGTCGCGCTCGCCCGCCTGCTGGTACAGCTTGACGCCCAGCTGGGCCGGGCGCTGGAAGATGTGAAAGAACTTTCCGAACGGCAGATACAGCAGCGCCGCGATCACGGTCATGGCGTGAATCAGGGCCAGGAAATCGTAGTAAACGCCGCGCATGAGCAAGGTGGACACCGTCAGCGCCAGCCCCGTCGTGGAGATGGCGAACAGCAACATCAGCGGCGCAAAATCCCGGCCGGAGGTCTGAAGCACCATCGCTCCGCGCTCGCGCAGCCGGCGGGCCAAGGCCAGCGAGATTCCCGCCAGAACCAGCACCGCCGAGATATCCAGCCCGTGAAAGATCGCCCAGGCCAGCGGCGTGCCCAGCTGGAACGACCCCGCGGCAAAACCAAAGATGTACGTCACGTAGGTGTGGGCGCCGTCGCCGGGCGTCCCGAAATAGATCCAGCCGAAGACCAGCGGAAAGGTGATGGCCGCCGCCAGCAGGCAACCCCAGAAGATCAGCTGGTGGGCCCACCAACGCATGGGCGAGCGCCGGTGAATGAAGGTCTGGGCAAAAAGGTGCGACGCCGCCACGGCAGCCACCCGGCCGGCCGAGCGAAGGATTCCGTCTCGCAAGAACAGCTGCCAGCCGCGCACCCAGAACCGGTGCGTGGGCGGCTTCTGCAGCCAGACCCAGTAGCGATAGGCCACGCCCCAGGCGGCGAACAGCACGCCGAAGGTGTAAACCACCAGCGCCGGATCAAAGTTTCGCAGCCGTCGCGAACCCACCACGATGCTGGCCGCCAGGATTCCCGTCACCAGCGTGGCCCAGGAGGCGCCGCGCAGCCGCTCGGCGTGCCGACGTATCTCCGGCGGCAGCGTCCACTCGACGGCGATCTGCCGGCGCAGAAAGACACGTGCGTTGACCACCGACAGGGCCAGGGCCGACAGCGCCAGCAGGACGAACGCCGGCCAGACCGCACCCAGACGATCGCGAAAGACGCCCAGCAGCAGCGGCGGAAAAAATCCACCCAGGCCGCCCATGGCCCCGACCAGCCCGGTGACCGTTCCGGTGTCGCGCGGAAAATATTCCGGCACCAGCTTGAACACGGCGCCGTTGCCCAGTCCCATCATCGCCGCGCAGCCCAGCGCGCCGACGGTGAAGGGCAGCATCGACGGCCAGGCCAGCAGCAAGGCGAAGGGAATGACCCCGGCGAAGACCCCGCCCAGCACGCGCGAGCCGCCGATGCGATCGGACAGGATGCCACCCACCGGACGCAGGCC
>DATLVT010000363.1:0-5952 GCA_035577105.1 Polyangia bacterium | reverse complement strand
CTCCTCGACGATCCGCTCCTGGGAGGCGTAGCTGATGAGTCTGCCGGCGGCAAACGCCACCGCCACCACGTTCGCCCCGTGGGCGTCGATGTTCCGGATCAGACCGCCGGTACCGACGTCGACAACACAGATTCGGCCCCTGTCAAACCCCACCGCCACAAACCCCTCGGCCGAGAGCGCCAGGGACCTCGCCTCCAGCCATTCAGGGGCGTCGGCAGGGTGGACGCAAGCGTCGTACTCGGTTTGAAGGGTGCGGCTCGGCAGATCCCACACCCGCAGCCGCCCATCTTGGCCGACGGTGACGAGGGTCCTACCGTTCGCCGCAAAAGCGCCCGAGACGACCCCCGGGTGATGGAGGTTATCGGTCGCCCCCCAAACCGCCTCGAGACGAGCCCACCGAGGGGTCTTGACCCGGGCCGCCTCGGCCGGAAGTTGACCGGGCGGTCGTGCCGCCGGCGGCGGCAGCGAGATCGGCGGCGGGAAATCCACCTGGGCGCACACGCTGCCAAGGCCCACCAGAGCCAGGCAGAGGAGCGAGCAGCGAGTCCAAGGCAACCTGATCGTTTGCGTCATCGTCCGATATCACGACGCTGAACGACAGACGACCATCGGCAGCGGGATTCACTTGGCCGCGACGGGGCCGGACTCGGCGTCGTAGTTCTTGAGCAAAGCCAACCAGCCAGCCCGCGTGGCCTCGACAAAGGCTTCGAGTTCCTGGCTGCGATTCTCGACCCCCATGTTGGTCGCGATGCCCTTGCTGGCCGGTTCGCCGGAGACGTACTGGCGGCTCCAGATGACGGTCCCTGCGCTGTCATATGTCCGTGCGCTGATCTGCGCTTTGGGGCGCTTCACGAACGCCCCGGCCACCGTCTTGTCGCCCGATGACACGGCGAACTTGGTGTCCTTCGCCCCCGGGACGAGATCGATCGAGAACGCGATCACCGCGTCTGCTCCCAGCTCGCGGGCGAGCGTCGGACCCGCGCCCTTGTTCAACCATTCCACCGCCGAGGCATAGCTGATAACGCCCGGAACGCGCATCCCGCGGTCCAGCATACCGTTGCTGGCTTTGGCCTGATAGCGCTGCGAATAACTCTCACTGCGGGCAAGCGCCTCGGGCGGGAGGATCTCCCAGCCAAATCGCTTCTCCATCTCGGTCACCAGGACCTGCAAGCCCTCCTTCGCCTCCTGCTCGTCACGGCGGGCATCGTCGCCGCTCAGGGCCTGCTTGGTGTCCTTGACGCTGTTGACGATACCGGTAATGCCAGAAGAGCTCCTGTCCTGGTTGGCGCTGCCGGAGATCTGGTTGCTCATCGAGAAGCCGACCACCGCCACGCGATGAGCCGCCTGGATCTTGTCTTTCATGATCGGGATTGATTTGCTGTGGCCGCAGGCGGCGCCGAACAGACCTGCCGAAAAGACAACCAACATGAGTCTCGCGTGCATGGATCCTCCGAATGTTGTGCAGCGTTTGCTTGAGAACCGCGCGCAGTATACGCATCGCCTCTCTGGCACCAGATGACGCCGATCACGATCACAGCGAGACAGTGCACTATTTACACTGACCCTCTGTCTGATCAGGCGGGCGGGAACGCGAACACTGGCTGCGTTTTCCAGTGAGTTCAGGCGGCGTCCTGCACCGATCGACATCGTCTGTCGCGGGCGCCTTTGCACAGAAGTCTTTACATTCCATCCGCCGGACCTGATGGCGGCGATGAGCCGGCGCAGCGCTAGCGGCGCTGAAATTGATAGAGCGTGGCGTCGCCGGGGGCGCCATTCGCGGCCAGCGTCGCGGGCGTGGCGCGCACGAGATCGAAGGACGGCAGCAGCGCCTGCAGCTCGGCGGTGGTGAAGCGGTGGGTCTGGCGGGCGCCGCTGGCCGTGGGGGAATCCACTTTCAGCAGCAGGATGGCGCCCGGGGCGGTGAGGCGGGTGATGGTGTCGGCGTAGGCGCCTCGCCGATCGGCGGCCAGCAGGTGCAGGCAGCCGCGATCGACGACGACGGCGAACTGCCCGTGCAGCTTGCTGGCGGTGATGTCGTCTTCCAGCCAGGTGATGGGGAGATTGGCTGCCCGGGCCCGGGCCCGGGTCAGGGCGGCAGCGGCGACGTCGGTGGCCACCACGGCGTATCCGCGACGAGCGGCGGCGATGGCGACGGTCCCCAGGCCGGTGCCCACGTCCAGCAGCATCGGCGACGGGCCGGCGGCCTCCGGCAGAGCGGCGGCCAGTTCGTCGTCCAAAGTCTCGGTGTGCCAGGACAGATCGGCGTCGGCGCTGGCGGCGTAAAGGCGCTCCCACTCTGGCGCGCTCTGCGGCGGGCGACGGCTGGCCTCGCGGCCGATCAGCTTCAGCACCGACGCCAGCATGTCGGTGATTTCCCGCGGACCGGGCGCGCCCCCCAGGACCGGCTGGCGCGCCCGTGGATCATGCGCCACCTCCACGCCCCGGCCCGGATGAACGATGAGGAACCCATCGTCGCGCAGCGTCTCCAGGTTTCGTTGCACCGCCGGCGCCAGGTACATGCGCGCGTTCATCGACGGCGCCAGCAGCACGGGCGCGCGCGTGGCCAGCGCGATCGCCGCCACCACGTCCGAACAATCGCCGCGCGCCAGCCGCGACAGCGTCGTGGCCGAGGCGGGACAGATCAGGACCACGTCCGCCCATTCGGCCAGGTCGATGTGCGGCACGGGCGCGCTGGGCTGGCGTCCCCACAAGGAGGCGTGCACCGGCTGGTGGGTCAGCGCCTCCAGCGCCGCGAAACGGACAAAGCGCCCGGCGGCGCGGGTGGCGGCCAGCCGCAGCTCGGCGCCCTGTTGCATCAGCGCCAACGCCAGGGCCGGCGTGTGGACCGTGGCCACGGCGCCGGAGATCGCCAGCACGACGTGCACGCCGGCCAGCGACTTCGGCTGCGCCCGCGCCGTCGCGGTCTCCGGCTGCCCGATCTCCAGTTGCCCGCCCTGGATCAGCAACGCCAGCAGCTGATCCAGCACCTCCGGTCTTTCGATTGAGCTCCCGATTGAACCGCCGATTGAATCGCCCATTGAACCGCCGCTGAGCGCCGCCACCTGCGCCAGGATCTCGGCGCGCGTGCGCGGCTCGGCAGTGAAATCCAGCACGGCGCGGGCCAGCGCCGCCGAGTCGCCGTCCAGCTGCCTGACGACGCCGTCGCCGCCAAACAGCAGCAGGCGCGGACCGTGGTCGACCACGCGCAATGAACGGGCGCGCGCCAGGCGGACCGAGGCCTCTTCCGATTCAGGCATTCGCAGCTCGACCGAGCCGCCGGGGGGTCATCAAATCAGTGGATAGTCGATGGCGACGTCGGAAGGCAAGGAACCATCACGGAGATCGACGCCGGCGTCCTTGCTGACCGACTTGTCGGAGGTGGCATCGGTCGCATCCGCCATGACTGGCCCATCAGGCTGCGACGGCGCATCAGGCTGCGACGGCGCATCAGGCGACGAGGGCGCGTCCTGCCCCACCTCGGTCCTGGCGTCACTCTGGGCCGGAGAGCCATCGCTGGCGGAGGGGCCGCTGGTGCTGCAGCTGCCCGCCGACAGCAGGCCCGACACCACGGCCACCGACAGCATGCCGGGCATCCGAAGGAAATTCGTCTTTTTCATGAAGTCGCTCCCGCGCCGGGTTTATCTGGATGAGTCGACGGCACAACAACCTTAATGGCCGCGGCTAGCCGGTTTGATCACGCCCTCGCCTGAAAAACTTGGACGGTGTGCCGGCGCTGCCGCTGTCACTTCTTGCCGAACACCAGATCAAAGCTGCGTGGCCGCGCCACCTGCTGGGACTTCGAGTAGTTGCTGGCCGTCGCCTTGATTCCTTGCGTCTGCAGGCGCCTGGCCAGCTCCTCGGCGCGGTTGGCGTCCTCGTTGCGGTAATAACGCAGCTCCGTCGTCGCGGCCGACTGGGGACCGGTCGCCTGCTGGGAGACGACGACGTCGGTGTGGGCCAGATCGGCGGCGGCCGCCGTCGCTTGCTCCTTGTCGGGCGAGTGGATGTTGATGCGCGCCGGCAGCGCCGCCAGCGCGGTCTGCGCCGCCTTGGCGATGGTGGGCTCGGCGCTCTTGGTCGCCGTCTCCAGCACCTCCGCCGCCGAGTTGGCCACGTCCTCGTGACCGTCGGCCGTGGCCATCTGATTGATCGCCGGCAGCAGCTGCGCGGGGAACTGATTCTCGCTGACCAGGAAACCCAGCACGCGCACGGTCAGCTTGCGCTCGTCGGCGTTGTCGCTCGACAGGTGGGTCAGCATCTTCTCGACGCGATCCGCTTCGATCTGCTTGTCGCTGGCCAGCCGCTGTCGCTCGGTGATGCCGCTGCCGACGACGAACAGCGCGACCGGAATGGCGATGCTGCCCAGGGCGCCCACCGCGCCGAAGATGATCTCGAACTTTCCCCACCAATCGCGGGGGCCGGGGTCTGCCATGGGTCCTCCGCAGGGGGGAACGCCCGCCGCCCCCGATCTTCCTGCTGGTACAAGGCATACGGCTCACTGCCCCGCCGAGGTGTCCGCTCCCGCGTCGCCGCAACGGCCCCCGCCGCCCGCCCCGCCCGCCCCGGCCGCGCCGCCGGTCCCCGGCTGATCGGGGCAACGGGACGGATCGGTGCCGCCGATGAGCAGGTCGACCGAACCGTCGCGCACGCCCCGCACCTCGACGCAACACCTCAAGGCAGCCGGATCGCCGCAGGCCCTCATCAGAAGAGGGTCGCCAGGTGTGTTGCAGACGGCACCGAGGGAAATGCAGCGTCCGCCCGCCGCGGTGCAGGCATTCTGGGGCTGAGAATCCAGGTCAGCTGTCGCCAGATCGATCCCGGGCGCGTCGTCGCTGACGCTGCTCGCGTCGGGGGGACCGCCCGCCCTCGAGCCAAGGGGGACCTCCTTGCCGCAGGCAAACAGTCCCAGCAAGAGACAGATGGTCATTGCCCGGTTCAGGCTGCTCATGGGGCGCCGGGCCCGTCGGCGGCGGGTGCCGCCTGCGAAATCTTTCGCAGCGCCTCCGCGTGAGGGCTGTCAGGGTGCGCGCGCAGGAAGGCGCGCGCCAGCGGCGCGGCGACGGCGGGCCCGCCGGTCAGCAGCGCGGCCCGGATACGAATGACCTGCGCCTCGCTGGCGAGACGCCCCTGGGGGAAACGAGCCAGATACCCGTCGGCGATCCGCAGGGCACCGGCCCCGTCGCGCTGCACCAGCAGCAGCCGGGCGCGGTCGAGCAACGACGCCTCCTCCATCAATGAATCGGCAGAGCCGACGGCCCGGGGCGACGCCTTCACGGCATGCCCGCGCGGCCCCACGATCTGGGCGCGCGCGGGGGCCGCCGCCACTGCCGGGGGTGACACCGGCGCCGCCGGCAGTGGCGGCGGTTTCAAATCATCCGGTTCCTTGACCGGCGCCATCAGGGAAGGCAGCGCGATCGCCGAGGATGTCCGATCAGCGCGACGGGCGTCGTGGTGAAACGCCACCAGGCCGACCACGCCACCGCCCACCCCCAGGCCGAGACCGAGCACCGCCACGCTCTTCAACCACCCGAGGCTCTTGATCGCCTGCAGGACGGCGCCGGTGGATCTTGTCCCGGCCACGGTGCCCGCCGCGACCGAGCCGGCCACGCCGGCGATGGCCAGCGCCGCCAGCGTCCGCTCGCGCTTCGCCGACGCGCCGTCGTTGCGCGCGGATCGCAACAGCGCCGCCTCGAACGAATCGGCCCCGCCGCCCTCCTGCGACAGTCGCGAAGGTGTCGTCATCGTTTGCCTCCCGTCCCGCCCTGCCGCGAGCGCAGGCGGGCCGCCTGGTCGTGAAAAATCTCCCGCCCCCGCCGCAGGCGCGAGGCCACCGACCCGGGTGGCACGCCCAAGATCTTGGCGATCTCCGCCATGGTCAACTCCTCCAGCTCGAAAAGCATGAACACCGCCCGGACGTTTTCGGGCATGGCGTCCAGGATTTCGTCCAGCAGG
>DATLVT010000362.1:0-4132 GCA_035577105.1 Polyangia bacterium | reverse complement strand
GAACGGCGGAGCGCCATCTGGCTCGCATGGTGGAACAGGGAACGATGCTGGTCCGCACCGGTTCCTCGGGCGTTGTTGAATACGTCTACCCAGGCCGCAGACCATTGACCAACGTCAACGCCGGCAATGCGTTGACGGTGGGCCCGCCGGCGATCTCGATCGGCGATTCGTTTCTGGTGTCGCTGCGCCCCAAGCACAATCCGGTCACGGCCGTGCTGCTTTCAATGTTGATTCCGGGCGCCGGCCACATCTACTCGGGGCGCGCCGGCGCCGGGGTGGCCTGGATGGCGACCACGCTGATGGGGTACGCCTGCTGCTTCCTGCCGGGGCTTTTCCTGCACGGGCTCTGCCTGGTCAGCGCCGCGCAGACCCGACAGAGCTAGCGCCACTCCGGGGCCTGTCTGGCCGCCCTCGCCGCCCGGCGACTACTTGCGGATGTCGATGAGGCCGCTCGATTCGGTCGGCTCCAGGCTCTCCTCTTTCCGCTTTCGCAGATGTCGCAGATCGTCCAGCGTGCGCTGCAGCGGCGAGCTGGCGCCGCGGGCGTCCGGTGACGTCTCCAAAGCCGCGATGGCATTTCCCAGCACGCGCAGGTCCTCCTCGGTCCGATCCCGCAGCGCCTGGTGCATCTCCCGGAAGGACGAATAGAAATCCTGCAGCTCGTCGCCCTTGCGCAAGCTGGCTGGCGACGGTCCCAGCCGGTTGTCCCGCACCCGCCCAAAGATGTTGGCGATCTTGTACAAGGGCCCCGCCACCTTGTGCGTGATCAGGATACCGACGGCGCCGATCGACAGCACCAGCACAACGCCGAAACCCACGATGCCCCACAGCACGACGCGATCGCTGTTCGAGAACTGGGCCTGCAACTCCTCGGCGCTGGAGGGGTCGACCAGGCTTGTCCACAGGATCACCTTCGAGACGTCGCGCGTGGCCTGGTACATCTTGAAACCGAGGCCGGCCGTCAGGAACACCGCCACGATGACGATGGTTGCCGTGTAGCGCAGCTGCAGTCCGACGTCCAAGAGGTAGTTCCGGACCTTGCGTTTGTATGCCGGGCGCGCCGGCGCAGCAGCTTCAGAGCTGTTCATAGAGGCCTCCACATCCGCTTACCATCATGACCCTATCCGCCTTGAGACTTAAAAAACTTCGTCAAATCCTCGCTGAGCTGTCCAGCGGACGCCTCCAGGCAATCCCGGCGGGCGTTCTCCTTGTCGCGGGGGCGCGAGCCCGATTGCAGGCTGGCGCCGGCGTTCGTCCACAAGATGATCGCCTTGGTCGGCCAGCGGGCGACCAGGACCTTCACGTCGCACGACGTCTCCGAGGCGCTGCCGGCCGGCGAATCGTCCAGCCGGGTGATGTTGCCGTCGATGAAAAATCCAAGCAAACCACTCTTGGGGAACAGCTTCGGGTCCGGGTTGGCCAGCGCCAGGGTGACCAGCTGCAGCTTTCCCAGCTCGCGCGCCAGGGCATCGTGGATGGTCTTGGCGTCGTCGGCGCCGGCCGACTTCACGCCACCGGTGAACGAGCCAAAGTTCAAATAGATCTTGGCGTTTTTTTTGACCGTTCCCCCGCTGCTGAGCAGGGCCAGCGCCTTTTCCACCTGAAGGCGCACAAAGGAGTCACTCTCGCGCTGCAAGAGCCCCTTCAGCGATTCATTGGCCGAGGGATCCGCTATCTGCCCCAGGGCCTGGGCGGCGATGGCCCGGACCGTCTTGTTCTGATCGGCCAGCGCCTTGGTCAGCGAAGGCTCGGCGCTGGGATCGCGCAGGCGACCCAGAACCAGCGCCGCCTGGACGCGGACCTTGTAGTTGGAATCGTCCAGCAGCGCCCGGCACAGCTCGTCCACCTTGCCGGGCGGCGCCGCCGCCCACGCCCGGGGCATGGCCGGTCCGAAGGCACCGAACACCGCAGCGAGAAGAACCAGGACGGCAGGAAACAAGGCCAGGCGGATCGTTCTGGCCGTCTGTCTGACCATCGGTCCGTCGATCCCGGCGCGGCTCATGATCGGCCTGTCTTGCCGCCGGCCGGCGCGGGACCGCCCCGCTCGACGCCGCCGGGTGCTCCGTCCGAGCCCACCTGCAGAACAAAAGCCGATCCCGCCGGCGGCTCCTCCTCGACCCAGAGGCGTCCCCGGTGCAGCTCGGCCACCGTGCTGGCCATCGCCAGACCCAGACCATAGCCCACCGACGCCGTGCCGGACGGCGTGTACGGCTCGAACATCGTTCGCCAGTCCGGGCGCAGCGGTTCGCCCGGCATCGAGACCACCAGGCGCGCCGCCGCGCCGACGGCCTGTGTCCGCAGCACGATGGGCTCCTTGGACTGGCCCCGTAAAAGTCCGTGCAGGATCAGGTTCATCACCGCACGTTTGACCAGCTCGCGATCGGCCACCACCGGGCGATCCGATGGCTGGGCTGACGTCTGGATCGACGGTCTGGCGGCGGGCGCCACCAGCAGCTTGCGTCCGGCCAGAACCGCCTGACGATTCAGCTCTCGATGAACCTCGCGGGCCAGATCGCCCAGCGCGAACGTCGATTCCGTGAGCACCAGCTGGCCACCTTCATGCCGTTCGAAATCGGCCACCGTGCGCACGTTCAGCAGCAGGAGATCGAACACGGAACGGGCGTCGTCGACGCTGTCCTGAAAGTCGTCGCGACGTGGATCGCCGTGCGGCGGGGCGAAATTGGCCATGAAGTCGACGTCCCCTTGCAACGCCGACACCGAACCTTTCAAGTCCTGCAAGAACAGGCTCAACCAGCGCCGCCGATCGACGATCTCGGTGCCCTGGGTTCGCTGTTTTCGTTCGATCTGCCGGAACAGCGCGCGGGTCCGCAGCAGCGCCCACAGGCGGGTCCGCCGCTCCTGCGCGTCGGTGGTGGGCGTGAAGACGGCGTCGGCGCCGGCGGCGATGGCCCGGATGCGAAAGTGCCTCAGATCGTTCAGTACGAAGACGATCACCGGGACGAAATGCGTCCTCGCGTTCGCCTTCAGGCGCTGGCACAGATCGATGCCGCCGGTCGGCAGAATGCGATCATCGACCAGGACCACGTCGGGCGGATGCAGCAGCGCCTCCTCGAAGGCGCCGTCGGTGTCGGTCGCGGTCTGAACGTTGATGTTCTGCGAACGCAGGAACGTCACCAGCGGTTTGGCCACGCCCCGGCCGGGAGCAGCGACCAATGCCTCCACGTCGGTGGGAAGGGCCAGCGTCGTGCTATGCGTGGTTCTCTCGTCGGGGAGCATCGATGCTCGACTCTCGATGCATCATAAGGCAGCGGCAGGTTTTCATCTACGATTGCCGTCCGCCTGGGTGCTGGCGCCCCCGGTCCGACGCCTCCTCGCCAGCAGGATGGACATCGCCAGCACGCCCATCGCGGCGCCCACCGCATCGGCGAAGACATCGTAGACGTCGGCGCTTCGTCCCGGCGTCAGCAACTGATGAAGCTCGTCGGTGACGCCGTAGGCGGTGGCCAGGACGACGGCGATGGCCGCAGCCGCGGGCCCGCTCACGCGCCAGGTCCGGCGGACGGCCCGCTGGAAGAGCGCGCCGAGCATCCCGTACACCAGCCCGTGCACGACCTTGTCGGCGTTCTGCGCCGGCATCTCGGGCAGATTTCGGCCCGGGACCGACGACAGCACAAAGATCAGCAGGCACCAGCCGGCGACCAGCACCCAGGGCCAGACAGGACGGCGCACGAGGCGACACTAGCGACGGCGGCCGATCCTCACAAGTCGCGCGGAACCTTCCTCGTCTTTTCAAAAGGTTACGATGGTAGGACATGTAGGTATTTTGACTTCATTGCGGCACACTGTACGATGACGACCATGAGAAGCCCTTTCGATCCCGCCTCATCCTCCGCCGCGTCGCTGATGGAACCCGCCGACCAGGACCTGGTTCAACCCGAAGTCGACGAAGAGGCGCTGGAGCGCGCGACAGCGGAAAAGCGGGAGCACCTGCGCTTTGACAAGATGTTTTCAGTGCGCGTGGAATCTCTTCTCTTTGGCGAGATGTACTGCGTGGCCCGCAACGTCTCGGCGGGCGGCATTTTCCTCGAGCTGCGCGACCCGCTGCCTCTGGGCGCCACGGTGCGCGTCTGCTTTCCGGTACCCGACGGCTCCGGCGACGTCGTCGCCACGG
>DATLVT010000361.1:0-12226 GCA_035577105.1 Polyangia bacterium | reverse complement strand
ATCTGTTCTCGCTGGCCATCGTGCTGCACGAATGGCTGGCGGGCGCGCCGCTGTTCGGACGCGATTCGGACGCCGCGACGGTGCAGGCGGTGCAGGCGGCGGCCGTGCCCCCGTTACCGCGGGCGCCGCGCCTGGGCGCGGTGCTGGCGCGCGCGCTGGAACGGTCGCCCGATGGCCGCTATCCCGACGGCGAGTCGCTGGCGGAAGCGCTGCTGACCGCCGTGGGTGGCCGTCCGCCGTCGCCCGAACGTCTGGTGGCCGATCACCTGGGGGCGCTGTTTCCCGATCGAAAGGTGCGCTGGCAGGCCATCACCGCCGGACGAGACTTTGACCCCGGCAGCCTGGACCTGCCCAAGGCGTCCAGCGGCGCCACCGTGCGCGGCACGCCCCTGCTGACGCAACAGTCCCTGGCCAGCGGGACGGAGGGGGCTTCCCTGACGGTCTCCTCGGTCGACGGACTGGCAGCGAATCGCACGCCGGGCAACGGTCCCATCACGCTGGCGCGTCGGCGCGTGCGGCGGCGCTGGGCGATGGCGCTGGCGGCGACGGCCGGGCTGGCCGGCGTGCTCATCACCTGGGTGCGCCGCGATCACGGCGTGGGTTTTCGACCGGTGGCACCGGCGCTGTCCCAGGCGCGGCCCGTCGCGGTCCCCGCCGCCGTATCCCTGGCGTCGGTCACGCCCGCGCCCGCGCCGGCGCCGCCGCCTGCCCCGACCCCGGCTCTGCCCACGCCCCCGGGCGCGAGCGCGAGCGCGTCGTCGCCGCCGGGCCGCGCGCGTGCCGAGAAAAAGCCGAGGCACGGGCCGGCCCGGATCGCCCACAGCGATCACCGTCGGCACGGCCCCGTGGCGCCGGCGCCCTCCGAGGTCGTCGCGCCTGTCTCTGCGCCCGTCCGGCGCGCGGTCGTTGACGAGCTGGAGCGCAGCCCGTACACAACCTCTCGATGACGTCCCGGATCACGGCGGCCTGGACCACCGTCTTCGCGCTGGCGCTGGCCGGTGTAGGCGCCGCGCGGGCCGAGCAATGTCCGCGGTTGCCGGCCGGCCTGGTCTGCGCGCCGATGCCGGAGGAAGAAAACGCCCGGCGCGAGCTGCTGCGGGCGCTGGACCAGGAGGGTCGTGACGCCGTCAGTCGCGGCGATTACACCATCGCCGCGTCGGCCTTCGGTTGCCTGGTCGAGGCCGATCCCACCCCCGAATCGGCGGGAAATCTCACCGTGGTGCTGCGCGAGCAGGGAGCGATGGGCGACGCGCTGCTGATGGCCCGCTGTGCTGAACAGCTGGCCGCGTCGGGACCGGCGCTGGAACGCGCGAGCGCCCGGCGGCTCGACATCGAACGGCGGGTCGGCCTTGCGCCGCCGGCCGATGCCGCCGTCGTGGCGCCGTCGCTGGTCACCGCGCCGGCGCGGCCTGGGACCGCTCCGGCGCCGGCGCGCGCCCACCGGACGTGGGGATACGCCGCGGTCGGCCTGGGCGCTGCGGTGTTGATCGGCTCGGGCGTGCTGTACGCGCTGGCGCGACAGCGCGCGGGTCAATTCTCCGACGAGCAGCAGGCGAATGGCTACTCCGATCGGGCCCGCCAGCTTCGCGATGATACCCAGACGCTGCAGACGGGAACCTGGCTGGCCGCGGGTGTGGGCGCCGCGGCGGCCGTCGCCGGCAGCGCCCTGCTGACCTTCTGAAAATTCCGCTGATTCTTGTCGACGGCGCGCCTCAGGGGCAGGTGCTGCTGCTGCAGGCGCCGACGCCGAACGGCTGCATGCAGCAGACCAGCTGCACGCCCCCGCAGCTACATGGGCAGCCGACCGTGCATCCGACGCAGCCCCCGATCTGGGCAGGGCAGACCGGCGTTTCTTTTCTGTCACCGTCGCTGTTCGCCGCGGCATCGCCCGGCGGGCACCGGCGCAGGCAGGCGTCATGGCAGCAAGTGAGACCGTTCGGGCAGGTCCCCGCGCTGGAGCAGGCGATCCCTTCCCGCCAGGACAGATCGAAACAGGACAGACCCGCCGCGCCCAGCACGAGCACCAGCACCAGCAGGGGCGGCGGGAAAAGAGAGGCGCGCATCGGGCAGCGGCGAGAATACCAAATCGGCGCGGGAACCCGCGATCTGCCCTCGCGGTCATCGTCTGGCCTGTGTCATCCCTGTCCCTGATACGTGTCGATACAGGGGTGATACAGGGGCGGCGCCACGGTCGGGCCCCGGACGGCGCGGCCCGGCGTGCGGCGCGCGGCTGGCGATGGGCTGGTGTGTTCCTTGCTGTTGTGGAGCGCGGAGGTCCCTCGCGATGAACCGATTCACATCCACGACGATCGCTCTCTTGTTCACCCTGGGTCTCGGCTGTGCCGACGACGGGTCGACCGACAAGGCGTCCAGGCCGCTGGATCCTTACGCGCCGGTTCGCGCGGCCAATCCCGGCCTGTGCGCGCCGGCCACGGCGTTCAGCTATGCCCTGTGCACCTGCGAGAACCTCACCCAGGTCGGTGTGCTGAAGGTCGGCGCCGGCGCCTCGGGCGAAGGCTCGGTCGGTGTCAACGGGATCAGCGCGGTGGCCAACGCCAGCGAGGTGTCCGGATCGTGGGTGTCATGGAAAGAGATGGCGGCGGCCACCGGGTCACGCATCGGCGGCTCGCTGCGCAGCGGCGGCGATGTGAAGGCCGCCGGGGCGCTGTCGGTGGGCAAGGATCTGGCGGTCAAGCAGAACCTGACCGGCGCGGGCCTTCTCAACGTGGGCGGCGCGCTGCGCGTGGGCGGCAACGATCTGTTCATCGGCGTCAAGCAGGTCGCCGGCGGCCGGGGCGCCTTCGACGGGCCGACGGCGCCTCCGTGCGGCTGCGACGCCGCCACGCTGTTCGACGTGGCCGGCGCCGTGGCGCAGGCGCGCACCAAGAATGACAACGCCGCGCACGGGATCTCGTCGGGGGCCCAGCTGGACATCGGGGTCCAGCGCCTGGTCCTCGATACCGGCCGCTACTACTTTCAGGGCGTGACCAACATCGGCGCCGGCGTGCTGAACATTCGCGGCAACGTCGCCATCTATATTGACGGCAACCTGCAAGAGATCGGCGCCGAGGCGATCAGGCTCGAGCCCGGGGCCACGCTGGATCTCTACGTCTCGGGCGCGGTGCGCCTGGTCGGCCTGGCGCCGCTGGGAGATCGGCACTCGCCGTCGTCCTTCCGCCTGTTCGTGGGCGGCAGCGACCGGCTGTCTGTGGGGGCGGGGGTCCAGGAGTTCTTCGGATCGATCTATGCCCCGACCGCGCCGATCGCTCTGGCCGGCGTCACCATCGTGTGGGGCTCGCTGTTCGCCAAGGAGGTGATCGACGCCGGCGTGCTCAGCATCAATCACGGGGGCGCGCTGCCGACCTGCACGCCGCCCATCGACGTGCCGCCGCCCGCCGGCAACCCGCCGACCACGACGACGCCACCCCCTTCGACGCCGCCGCCCTCGATGCCGTCCATGCCGGCGCCGGTGGTGATTCAGTAACAGCGCCGATCAGACGCCGTCGCCGCGAAACGACTGGGGGTCGATGCTCCAGCGCTTGAGCCAGCGGTGCACCTGGGTGCGGGTGCACCGCATGGCGCGCGCCACGGCGCTGATGTTGCCCTGGTGCCGCGTCAGCTGCTCGAGGAGGTCGGCCTTGATGGTGTCGGGGTCGGCCGCCGCGCGCGCGGCCGGCGCGCGTCCCAGCGCCGTATCGGCCAGCGCCTCGCGACGGAAGAGCCGCTCCGGGCCGGCCAGCGCCAGCAAGGTCTTCAGGGTCTGCTCCAGCTCGCGCACGTTCAGCGGGTAGTCGTGGGTCACCAGCGCCTCGGCGCAGCGCCGATCGAACCGATAGCTGGCCGCTTCGGCGCCCGCCAGGCGGGCCAGCAGCGCCGCCACCAGCAGGCCGACGTCGACGGTCCGCGCGCGCAGCGGCGGCATGGCCAGGTCCAGACCGCGGATGCGCGCCAGCAGATCGCTGCGAAAGCGGCCGCGACTCACCAGATCGTCCAGGTCGGCGTGCGTGGCGCAGACCAGGCGAAAATCGACCTTCGTCCCCTCGCCGTTGCCGGCGCCCAGCGGCAGCACCTCGTGCTCTTGCAGCGTGCGCAGCAGCTTGACCTGCGCCGCCGGCGGCAGCTCGCCGATCTCGTCCAGCAGCAGCGTCCCGGCGGCGGCGGCGGCGATCAAACCCGGCTTGTCCTGCGTCGCGCCCGAGAAGGCCCCCCGCCTATATCCGAACAGCTCGCTTTCGATCAGCGGCTCGGGCAGCGCGCCGCAGTTGACGGCCACGAACCGCCCCTTGCGCCCGGACAGCGTGTGCAGCACGCGCGCTGCGATCTCCTTGCCGGTGCCGGTCTCGCCGTGCAGCAGCACGGGCACGTCGCTGGGGGCGGCGCGGGCCAGCAGATCATGGGCGCGTTCAACCGGCGCCGACAGCGTGCGCAGCTCGGGCGCGCCAGGCACCTCGAAGGGCGGCCCCAGCCGCGCCCCGCGCGTCCGGCGCAGCAGCAACACCGTCCGACCGGCCACGAAGGTGCTGCCGCTGGTCAGGGTCGTCTTGCGAACAGGCTGGCCGCCGACGAAGGTCCCGTTCAGCGAGCCGAGATCTTCCAGGTTGATCGCCGCGCCCTGATGCTCGATGACGGCGTGCCGCTCGGAGACGCGGGCGTCGGGGATGCGGACCCAGGTCTCACCGTCCTTGTGGCTGACCTCCAGCGTCGATCCACGCCCGATGACCAGCGTTTCGCCCGCCCTGGCCTCGACCGAGACGGCGCCGGCCGCCGGTTCGTCGCCGCAGAGGACCACCGTGACGACGTCGCGCTCGGGCTCGGCGCGTACGGTCTCCTCGGACGCGTCCCGCAACGTTCGTTCCATCCGACCCTCGGCCACTGCCGCCCAGTGTACCGCAAGCCAGCGACGAGAAACGACGCCGCTGCCTGGTTGCCAGCGCCGGACAGAACGGCCCTCGGTCCTCGTCTGCGCGAGCGCGCCCCAGGCGCGGGAACCGGTCGATGACTACGTCGATGACTACCTGGATGACTACAAAGATCCGTCCGCGTCGTCGGCGTGCTCCGGCGTCTCTTCCAGCGCGCGCAGCTCACTCAGGCGTTTGCGGAACTGGGCGCGGCCGCGGTGCAGGCGGACCCAGACGGTGGCGTACTTGGTGCCGGTGCGGGCGGCGATCTCGTGGCCCGACAGGCCTTCCAGCTCGAACAGGGCCACCGCCTCGCGCTGCCTGGGATCCAGGCTGTCCAGCGCGCGTTGCACGATGGTGAGGGTCTGCTTGCTCTCCAGCTGGGCGACGGGCGTCGGGGCCTGACAGGGGATCTGATCGGTGAAGTCTTCGGCCAGACCCGCGGCCCACTGACCGAGGCGCTGCTTGTGGCGTTGTCGGTGCACGACCCGCTCGGTGATGCGGTAAAGCCAGGTCGAGATCTTGGCCTCGGCCCGCCACTCCGCCAGGCGGCGCTGCACGACCATGAAGACTTCTTGAACGACGTCGTCCGCATCGACGGCGGGTCCCGCCAGGCGGGTCACCCACTTTTCAACGATCGCCGCGTAGTCCCGGAAGAGATCCTCGACCCCGAAATCGAGCGGCCCGGCACTGGTCTGCAACTGCCAATGAATCATCAGATGCGCGAATAGTGTAGCTGCCGATCAGCCGGACGCCCATGTTTTTGGCCCATCGAAGTTTTTTCTTCGATCTGCCGAAAGATTCAGCAGGCCACCCCGCACAGGACTCTTACTACTCGTTGAAGAGCAGGGGCGTCCGCCGCGGTCTGATTCGCGGGCGGCCTGGCGCTATTAATCGGCCTTCCGGCTGACCGACAGTCGCGCGTTCGCGCGGGGCTGGGTCCGTCGATGCCGCCACACCCCTGTCTTACGCGCGTCCGGTTCAGTGTCGTGCGTGTTCACCGACAACAACCCACCACAAAGGAGCGGATGCATGCGTGAAGGGAACACAGGACGGAATGTAAGGTCGTATCTGGCCATTGCAAGTCTGGGATCAGTTTTGTTCGGGGTCGCCTGCGCGGGAGAGTCCTTCACCGGCGCCCCCACTTCGTCAACATCGACGGACCCCAGTGGCGGCGCCACCAGCACGTCCGGCGGCGGAACGCCCGGCGCCGGCAGCAACACAGCCGGCACGCCG
The DNA here is from genome assembly GCA_035577105.1 of Polyangia bacterium. Lineage (GTDB taxonomy): Bacteria > Myxococcota_A > Polyangia > Fen-1088 > Fen-1088 > DATKEU01. The sequence goes on along the minus strand of DATLVT010000361.1, from coordinate 6,092 downwards.
ACGGGCGACATTCCGCCGGTCAGTGAGCCGACCGATCCGACAGGTTCCATGAGCCCTTCCTCGACCAATCCGACGACGACGGCGGATCCGCCAGCATCCACGACCCCGGCGACTCCGGCGACGCCCGCGGCGTCCGACAGCCCCAGCGTTCCCGCCGGCGCTCCGCCCGCCGCGCCCCCACCCGGCAACGCGCCGGTGCCCCCCAGCAACGCGACTGTCCCCTCCAGCGCGCCATCCGCGCCCAGCGGCAGCTTCGCTGACGGCGTGCGCGTCCACCTGCAACGGACGTTCGCCGCGCCTTCCGTGATTTCTTTCGGGCTGCCCGTGCCCGCCGGCGCCCTCGGCGACGCAGCGACGGTCCGTGTCACCGCGGGCGGCGTCGCCATCGCCGCCAACGTCAAGGAGATCCTGGCCGCACACGACGCCAGCGGAAAACGCGTGGGCGTGCGCTCGCTGCTGGTGCAGCTGCCGGCCACCGTCCTGTCCGGCGACAGCGGCGACGTCGACGTCGCCTGGCGGGGGCAGGGCGCCGCGCCCGGCACGCAGATGGCCAGCTTTACCAGCGACGGCGTCAGCGCCGCGTCGTCCGATACGGTGTCGACCGCGGTGCGAACCATCGCCACCAATGGCGGCGTGACCAGCCTGGTCGAATCCGCGCCCGTCCAGCGAACGCTGTTCACCGGCCGCGAGCCGCGCGTGCTGGCCACCTATCCCGACGGATATCTGGCCGCCACGGCGGTGCTGGGCAATCAGGCCACGGAGACCAGCCTGGCCGCGGGCGCCATGAACGGGCTCTCGTTCTTCTCGGACTATCTGCGCAAGTTCGGCGTGGCCGGCATGAACGCCGACACCTACGCCCTCAACCCCGACGCCGTGGCCGACCCGGTGGCCAACCCCGAAGGCTGGCTCTACGATCGCTGCGCGACGTTCCTGACGTTCTACACGCACACCCAGGACGCCCGCTTCCTGCGCGAGGCGTACCGGTCGTGTTCGTACTACGCCAGCAAGATCTCGCTCGGCGGCGCCAACATCGGGATCTTCACCGGCAAGAGCGACCCCGACACCAAGTACTCGCACCTGCGGGGCCTGTACGCGTATTACGCGCTGACCGGCGACGACGCCGCGCTGGCCGCCGGGACCGCCATCGCCAACATGTGGCTGTCCGACACGCTGTTCGTGGCGCCCTATCGGGCCGGCCACATCCGCGGCGCCGACAAGCTGTGGACCGAACGACTGCTGGGGACCAGCCTGGAGGGCCTCTATTACGGCCACCGCCTGACCGGAGACGCCAGCTTCTTGCAGGCGTTCAAGGAGATGTTCGAGACGGCCTATCGTCACATCACCGGCGACGCCGCCACCCTGGCCAGCATCAACCCCGGCGTCGGTCCGTTTCCGGCCCAGTCGTGCTTCATCCATTCGTCGCTGCAGCACGGGGAGGGCAACGCCGATCAGCCCTGGTGCTCGACCTGGATGAGCGATCTGCTGGTCGATCCGCTGCTGCAGTATCAGAACCAGACCGGCGACGCGCGCGTCGACGAGATCTTCGTGCGCCTGGTTCGTTACCTGCGCGACGTCGGTTCGCAGTACATGCGCGGCGACGTGGAAGGCGACAGCTTCTTGCAGCCCAAATCCTGTTACGACCCCAGCTTTGGCGTCGACACGCGGCGGCTGGTGCCGCTGTACGGGTCGGGCCTGGACGCCGCCGGCGTCCGCCAGAACTACGGGCAGTACGACGATTTCCAGCACTGCTCGGACGCCACCGCCCTGACCTCCGCCGGCATTCGCGCCCTGGTTCGTCAGGGCAAGTTCAACAGCACGCCGGTCGGCCCCTTCGCCACCGAAGGTGATTCGTTCCTGGCCTTGCACCACGAATTCGCCGCCTGCGCCCGCCAGACCTTTCAGTACGACAGCCGTCCGCGCCGCGATCCCGCGGTCTGGTCCAGCGCCGACCTGGCCGGCGGCGCCGCCAATCCCGCCGGGTTCATCGCCACCAACCTGATCGGTTATCCCCGCTATCCGTCGGCGCCGCAGCGAATGCTGTCGTGGTGGTTCAACAGCTCGATGCTGCAGTTCGGCCTGCTGGCCGACGCGGGGGTGAAGATCCCCGCCCTGCAACCGGGTCGCATCCAGCCGGCCGGCTGCAAGTAGGGCCGCGCACCGGAATCAAGGGAGGCGCGTTCGACGGAAGGCGCCTCCCGGGTCAGGTCCGCCGTCGGCAGAGCCGCCACCAGATCCGAGCCCGGCTGGCGGCGCTGAGACCCAGCGCCGTCTCACAGGCACGGAGCAGCGCCGTCAAACGAGCGAGCGGGTCGCCGTCACCGGATGGCGCTGACAGCATACGGGCCGGGCCCAGCCCGACGCGGTCGTTCCGGTTCATTGACCGGGGCCACCCGCCGCCAGGTTGTTCGCCCATTTCTGGATGCAGGCCAGCTCGTCGGCGGACAGCTTGGGCAGGTCGAGCGGCATCTGGCTGCCGCAGGGCGGATTCGGCGACAGCTTTTCCAGGAACAGGCCGGTCGCCGGCTGACGGCGATCCAGATAGTTGACGCCCGTGTTCTTGCACTGGTTCCCCAGCGGCGCATTGCTTGAGGGTCCGGCGCTGGTCATCCGCTGCGCCCATCCGGCGGTCTCCATGTCGAACCCGCCGTACGACAGCGCGTTCTTCGTGGCGTGACAGAGGGTCGTGCAGCCGTGCTTGCTGAAGATCGCCGCAGCCTGCGCGCAGCCCTCCGGGCGCGGGCCGTCGACTGGTCCGGCGGCGTCGACGGTTCCGGCGTCGCTCGTTGATGCCGGCGGTGACAGGAAGGCCTCCGAAGAAACCACCGCGGCGATCAGCGTGCGCAGGTCCAGGTCGGACGCCACGAACGCCCGGTTGATGTCGTTCAGGCCGGCGTATTCATCGGACGCCAGCGGACGTCCCATCGCGAAGGTCAGCCATTGCTTGCCCAGGCACCTTTGCACCGAGCTCATCTCCGCCAGCCGGCCGGCCAGCTGCACCGGTCCGTCAAAAGCCACTTCAGCGCCCGAATCGTCCTTCAGTCGCCCGCTGACATCGACAGGCGCCCCCACATCGTCGTTTGTTCGCAGTCGTCCGATCGCATCGAACTCCTCGAACGCGAACCCCAGCGTGTTGATCTGCTGCAAGACGTGGCAGTTCACGCAATATTGCCCAGGAACCTCCGTCAGGATCTGGAACCGCTGCCGGATGGATTGGCTGGGCATGGCGGGCAGCGGGGGAACACCTATCTGGGTATTGACCAGGACCGGCTCGCAATAGAACCGGTCGCGGATGTATTTGCCACGCCTGGGCGGAATCGTGAGGTTGACGTGCGAGAGGTCCGGGGCGGCGTGCGACGTCAGCGCCTGCAGCGCCGGTTGGGTCAACAGCCCCGCGCGGTGCATCGGATCCAGGGCGACCTTGCGAAGGTCGTCGCCGGTGACGCCGGTCGCGCCGTACAGGCCGGCCAGGCGGGCGTTGAGGTAGCTGAACGGCGCGGTCATCAACGTCCGGAACGATCCTTTCATGTCGAGGGTGACGTTCACCCCGAAGGTCTCCGTCTCCTTGGCCGCGTCGGCGCTGACGGCAGCGGTCCAGAGGGGGAACACCTTCGGATCCTTGGGCAGGTCTTCCGGTTCCGGTGTGAACGGATCGGGGCTTCGGCGCATCGTGGCCACATCGTCCAGCCTCAACCACCAGCGATAAAAGGCGCCCACGCCCGCTCGCGCACGCTGGTCGCCCAGCATCTCCAGCGCCAGTTTGCCCACGTCCTCGCGTGTCGTGACGGCGCGCGAATCGATCAGCGTCAGCAACGCCGCATCCGGCGCCCCATTCCACAGCACCCTGGCCAGGCGGATGGCCACCTGCTGGCGGGTGATGGCAAGATCGTGCGACACCGGCGCCGCGTCGACATTCCCGGTGCTGCCGCCGCTGGCACCGCCACCGCCACCGCCACCACCGCCGCCGCGACCGCCGCTGCCGCTGCCGCTGTCAACGGCAGCGCCGCTGCCGCCGTTGCCGTCGGCGCCCGCGCCAGGCGAGATGCCGCGCCCGTCGCTGGAAGCACACCCACTCTGGCCGACAACCGCCACGGCCATTCCCAGGACCGCCATCGCGGCCCACCGACAGACTGCCTGATTCATACGCCGTTCGTGTCCGGCCGCCGGCTTACCTTACAGGTGAAGGCCAGATGAATTGATCGCGATGCGGTCGGCAGCCGCGACGCTGGCCGCGCCGGCCAGGAATCTGCGAAGATGCCCAACCGATGGCTGACCGGCAACCAGCGCCCACCGGCGCCGAGAGCGTTCTCACCGTGTTCGTCGCGCTGGCGGCGAACGTGGGGATCGCGGTGGCCAAGCTCTTCGCCGCGGTCATGTCACGGTCCAGCGCCATGCTGGCCGAGGCCTTTCATGCGCTGGCGGACTCTGGCAACGAGGTCTTGCTGCTGGTGGCGCAACGGCGCAGCGAGCGCCCCGCCGATCATGAGCACCCGCTGGGACATGGGCGAGAAGCTTATTTCTGGTCGCTGATCGCGTCGCTGGCTGTATTTGTCACCGGGGCCTTGCTGTCGGTGCGCCAGGGCATCGCGCAGCTGGTTCATCCGACGGAGGCGACCTCGTTCGCTGTCGCCTATGCCGTCCTGGCGGTCTCCCTGGTGCTGGAGTCCCTGTCCCTGCGCCGCGCCTATCGCCAGCTGCGCCGGGAGGCCAGCGAGCTGAGCCGCGAATTCATCGAGCACTTCGACCTCAGCTCTGATCCCATCGCGCGCGCCGTCTTTGCCGAGGACGCCGCCGCCGTGATCGGCAACGTGGTCGCGGCGATCGGTCTTGCCCTGCACCAGTTGACCGGGTCGGCCATTCCCGACGGCATCGCCGCCATCGTCATCGGTCTGGTCCTTGGGTACATGGCGCTGCAGCTGGCCCGCCGCAACGGTGACTTCCTGGTGGGCCGGCGGGCCCCGGCCACCATTCACCGGCGCGTCGAGACCATCATCGCCGCCCAGCCCGGCGTTCGCGCCGTCAGCGACCTGGTGGTCACGTTCCTGGGACCGCGCCGGCTGTGGGTCATCGCGCGCATCGACGTCAACGACGAGCTGACCGGCGCCGCCGTCAAGATCCTGATCCGGAAGACGCAGCAGCTCCTCAGCGATGACTCTCGCTTCATCCAGCGCGTCGATCTCGTCCCGGCGCCCTGAAACGGCGGTGATAAAGTTCCGGCAGCCATGGAATACGCTTACAAACAGCTCTCCCCGTCCGACCTCCCGCTGATGAAAGGACTGCTCGCCGTCTTCGGCGAGGCGTTCGGGGAACCCCAGACCTACCAGGGCGCCGTGCCCACCGACGCCTATCTGCAGACGTTGCTGGGCAAGCCGCACTTCATCGCGCTGGCGGCGACCAAGGGAGCCGACGTGGTGGGCGGCCTGGCGGCGTACGAGCTGGAGAAGTTCGAACAGGCCCGCAGCGAGGTCTATATCTATGACCTGGCCGTGCAAGAAGGCCACCGTCGAAAAGGGGTGGCCACCGGCCTCATCCGCGCGCTGGGCCGCATCGCCGGGCAGCGCGGGGCCTACGTCATGTTCGTGCAGGCGGATCGCGGCGACGACCCGGCCATCCGCCTGTACGAATCACTGGGCACCCGGGAGGACGTTCACCACTTCGACATCCCGACCGAAAAATAGCGTGGGCGGGACGCGATCAGCGGACGTCAACGGAGGTGTGCTGCGAGGCGAAGATCGGGAACCCGATGGCCATCAGCACCGCCCCGGTCAGCAAGAGATAGCCGCCAAAGCTGGTGAAGATGCTTCCCGCGCCGGTATCGTGAAACGCGCTGTCGTTGTTGATGGAGCGGCCGAGGAGGTAATACAGGCCGCCGTATCCCGCGGCGACCACGCCGCCGATGCCGACGCCAAAGCCGACCCATTTCTTGACCACCGATCCGGTCTGCGCGTTCACGGTCACGAACCGGCTTTCGCGGGGGAGCTGGAACTGCGGTGAGGGGAGCACCGATCCCCCTCCCACCCGGTAGAACCCGCCCGGATCCAGCTGCTGCCCGCACGGCGCCAGACAGACATCCCTCCATCGGGCGAACTGCATCT
>DATLVT010000360.1:0-4735 GCA_035577105.1 Polyangia bacterium | reverse complement strand
CGCGGGCGGTCGATCGAACGATGTGGACTCGCTGGTGGCGATCACGCGCAGCTTGTCACCGGCGATCGGCTTGGCCATGTCGACGGCCTTCTTCGACCATTCGCCGCCCACGACGTAATCGGCCGGGCCATTCAGAAAATTCATCGGGATGGTGGCGAACAGCTGCGTCGCCCCGCCCTGCAAGAACAAGATGTCGTGCGTGTCGGGGACCGACAGCAGCTTCTTCACCAGTGCCAGCGCCTCATCCAGCACACCGTCGAACTCCTTGCCGCGGTGGCTGACCTCGGCGATGCCGAAGCCTTTTCCCTGGTAATCGACGAGAGCCTTGGCCGAGGCCTCCAGCACCTCGAGCGGCAGCATGGCGGGACCGGCCGAAAAATTGAACACGCGTTTTGTCATGGTGGTGGGGAGATACTCGATCACCGCCCGCCACATTCCAACTGCTATTTGGGCGCCGGTCCCCCGGTCGGATTTCTGGTTCTGGTCAGACCTGTCGACGACGTCGGACGCCCACGACAGCGGCGCGCCGACCGCGATGACCGACAGATGAAGAGCGACCGGCGACCAGCACGGGACTGCGCCTTTTCGCTTGACGTGTCGTCATTTTCCCCACCTTTGTAATCAAGTGGAAGGTCGCCCGAGGCAACACGGCAAGCCGCCGTTCGCCGACCGCGTGACTTGGATGTTGAGATCAGTAAAGGTTCCCTCGCATGACGGCCCCCGGTGACCAGCCAGACAGCGCCCGACCTTTCTGGCGGCGCGCTCCCTTCTGGCTGGGGCTGGCGATCTTCATCGCGGCGGCGGCGCTGCGGCTGTCGATGGTCAGCACCGCCCGTTTCACCGGCGACGAATCCAACACCTACGCGACGGCCATGGAGATCGTCGACGGGACAAACTTCCCGCTGCTGGGTCCGGTGCTGACGGGCGGCACCGCTCGGCATCCCGGCCCGCTGTTCTACTGGTTGGCGGCGCTGCCTCATCTGATCACCCGCGCGCCAGAAGCCGAGAACGTCTTCTTCGAACTGCTGGGGGCCGCCACCGTGCTGTGCTTCTGGCTGTCGCTGCGCCGGCCGTTCGGCGAGGCGGGCGCCGCCTTCGCCGGGTTCATGATGGCGCTGTCACCGTGGAGCGCGCTGTTCGGCGACCGGGCCTGGAACCCGCACGCCTTTCTCTTCTTCGAGGGGTTGGCGCTGCTGGCGGTGGTCCGGCTGCGCGAGAACCCCGGCTCGGCCTGGGCGGCGGTGGTTCCGCCGGCCTGCCTGGCCTTGCCGCATTTTCACATGTCGGCGCCCGTGTTCTGGCTGGCGCTGCTGGTGCTGGCCGGACGATCGATCCTGCGCTGGAACCGTCGCTACCTGGCGCTGGGGATCGCCCTTGGGCTGCTCCTTTACATCCCGGTGGCGATCTATGAAGCGAGGACCGGCTTTGGCAACACGCGCTTCTTCATCGCGGAGACCTTCCACGGCAAGGCGCGCCCGCCCAGCGCCGGCGTCGACCTGGAGGCGCTGCTGGCGCCCATCTACACGCTTCGCTTCCTCACCCTGGACGTCACCTATCACGAGCTGAGCGGTTACTGGGGCGGGCTGAACGAAGCGGCCGCCGCGCACGCGCTGTTTCACGGCAGCCCGGCGCGACCGTTTCATCCGCTGCGGGTTTTTGCCCTGCTGGCCTCGGGCGCGTTGCTGCTGCTGGCGGTGGCGTGCGCGGCGTGGGGCGCCGTCGAGCGCGGACGGCGGCTGGGCTGGAAGACGGCCCTGGGGCCCTTCGCTGCCAGCGCGCTGGCGGCCATCGTCTTCAGCACGCTGCTGCTGCAGGTCTCGCACAAGAAGGTATTCGCTCACTATGTCGTGCTGACGCTGCCCTTCGTGTTCGTGATCTTCGCGGCGCTGGGCCAGGTGGCCTGGCGGCACCGCGCGCTGCGATCGATGGCCATCGTGCTGGCGGTGATCGTCTGCGCCGGCGGCGTCGAGGCGACCGAGAGCATCTCGCGTCGAATCGACTGTCGCAACGGCCTGGTCGTGCACCGCGCGGTCATCGGTCAATTCCTGCAAGACTGTTGCGCCGACGGGAAAGATCCCACAAAGCCGCCCACCGCCATCGCTTTGGACATCGCGTTCATGGGCAGCCCGTACCAGTACGCCACGTTCGCCCGCTATGCGCTGAAGCTGCCTCTGCGCTGGCAACGCGGCGGTTACCACTATCGGCTGCAAAAACGCGAGGACCCGCCGCCGTCCGCCTGGATCGGTCAGTCGGTGCGAAACATCGGACCGGTCAGTTCGTATCGCCTGCCCTGACGGAAAATGCCGCGGCATTGTGTGAGCACCGGCGGACCGTAACGGTTCGTTCACGGCGCCCGTAAGCAGATCGCAAGCAACGTCACGGCGCGCATGTCGCGCACCGACGGCGTTTTCCTTCAACGATAAAGGCAGGTGTCATGCGATCTCGTTACTGGAATCTGGCAATCGGGTCTGGTTTATTTTTGATGGCGGGAATGGGGGGCACCGGCTGCTCCAAGGACGACGCCCAGCAAACAGGTTCGGGCGGCGCCAAAGGCTCCGGCGGAGCGGCCGGCTCTGGTGGTGCGGTCGGCTCCGGTGGCGCCGTCGGTTCGGGGGGCGCGACGCAGAGCGACGCCGCGATGGACGCCACCACCGCCAGCGACGGGCCCGGGCCCGACGTCTTGGCGGCAAAGGCGCCCGCCGCCGCCTATGTGCTGTCCAACAATCCGGCGGGCAACGCGCTGGTGTCCTATGCGCGCGCCGCCGACGGCTCGCTCAGCGGCGGCGCCATCACCGCCACCGGTGGAAAGGGAACGGGCGCCGGTCTGGGCGATCAAGGCGCGCTGGCCTTCGACGCCACCAGCAATCTGTTCTTCGCCGTGAACGCCGGTGACAGCTCGATCTCGATGCTGTCGCTGAACAGCGACGGAATGGTCACCCTGCTGGACAACGTCTCGTCAGGGGGGATCAGCCCCGTCAGCATCACCGAGCACGGCGGCTGGGTCTATGTCGTCAACAGCGGCGACGCCCCGGCGGGCGGTACGGCGCACCCGGCGAACATCGCCGGGTTCAAAGTAGCGGGCAACAAGCTGGCGCCGCTGAACCTCACGCAACCGCTGAGCGCGGCGCAACCGATGCCGGCGCAGATCCAGTTCACCCCCGACGGCACATTGCTGATCGTCACCGAAAAGGGGACCAACATGATCGACGTGTTCCCGGTCCCGGCCACCGGCATGGCCGGTCCTGGTAAATTCCAGGCCTCGGCCGGGATGACGCCCTTCGGGTTCGAGTTCGCCGGCAACGTCCTCATCGTGTCGGAGGCGGCGGGCGCCGCGGCCAATGCGACCACCATGAGCTCGTACACCTGGGCCGCGGACGGCACGCTGACCGCGAAGACGTCCCACCTGGCCACCACGCGCACCGCCGCCTGCTGGGTGACGGTCTCTGGAAAGTACGCCTACGCGACCAACACGCAAACATTCGACGTGACCAGCTTCCGCGTGGAAGCCGACGGCGCCATCACCCTGCTGCAAGCGACGGCGGGAATGACCAGCCCCAATCCCATCGACGAGCAAGCCACGGCAGACGGGTACCTGTACGTGCTGTCGGCCAAGGCGTCGGCCATCAACACATTCAAGATCGGCGCCGATGGAGCGCTGACCAAGAGCGCCGATTTCCCGCTGCAGCTGACGACCGCCGGGGGGCTGATCGCCCGATAGATGTTGGCGCTGGGCGGGCGCGCGGAGGCGCCCCCGCCCACGTCGCCGATCCGGGATGCGCGTGACCGTTTCAAACGGTAGACGCCCTGTTGCGAATTGGTGACAGTCCATGACTTGGCGCAGAAGCCGCACCCCGCAATACCGCGGGTTTTCGCTGGCGGAACTTGGTGCGGTCCTTGCGTTGTTCCCAGGCATGAAGCGTCTGGTGGGTCCGCTGGTTGCGTTTGCGCTGATTGTGCTGGGGGCGGGCGCGGCAAGGGCGGACATTATTGCTGCGTATTTGCAGGGGGAGGGCGGACTCTCCAGTGCTTCTGCGGACAGCGGCAACCGAACCGGCAGCCCTTCATCGGGCAACGCCGGTCTCGGCTTGCAGCTGGGAGCGCGGATTCTGATCTTCGAAGGCTATGTCGACTACGACAACTTCGGCGATGGGGCGGCGGTATCCAGGGGGATCGTTGGGTTGCGTGGGGGATTTGGGACGTCTGGTTTGCGTCTGGTCTTGCGCGGTGGGTTGGGTGGGTTGGCAGAGCATGGTGGAGCGCTGACCGCACGTATGCCGGGCGTCCCTGATCGTCATGGATTCGTGGCCAGGGCGGGGGCCGCCCTGGAAGCCAAGGTCGCCACGGCCTTGTGGGCGGGCATCGGTCTCGACAGCGAAGCGTTCACCATCTCCACTTCCACGGGTGGCGCGCTCGGCAGCAACGCGGTACACGGCACCGATCTGTTCGCGACGTTCCGGCTGCTCTTCGAGCTCGGGATCTAGGCGGCATCTGGCTGCGGGCATCTTGCGGCGTCCGCCTCCTCCGCGTGGGCGGGTCCTGTCGCTGCAGGAAACCTTCCCCATCGGGCCGGTTCGCCGGCGCCGCGTTCGAGATTCTAGAGATCGCGAGTTGTGAATGTGAAGCGCCGAGGGACAACGGCCCCACCGAACCGGCCCGCTGTGGCCCCTTCCTTCCGCGCCCCCCCACGATACGTCGGCTCGCTCGGGGCAAGCGTTGAAGACTATCGGGTGTCCAG
>DATLVT010000359.1:0-14474 GCA_035577105.1 Polyangia bacterium | reverse complement strand
CGCGGCGAGCGTGCGGGCCTTGAGCGCGGGCGACAGCTCGGCCTCGCGCGCCAGCACCTCGGCCAGATCGTGGTGGGCGCCGGTCCGACGGAGGACGCGATCCAGGCCGGCCAGGACCTCGGCCTCGTCGCCGGGCAGGCTGAGCGCCTTGCGCAGGAACTCGGCGGCGCGGCCGAGATCGTTGAGGCGATTCTCGTAGAGATCCGCCAGGCGGATGGCCAGCGTCCGCTGCAGGTCGGCGTCGAACGTGGCGTCCATGCGATCTTCGTAGACGCGGGCCAGGCCCACGTAATCGCCGCGGCTGGCGGACAGGCGCTCCAGCGCCTCGCGCGGCTCGTCGGCGGTGGCCTCCTCGGTCAAGGCCCGGGCCCAGGCGTCGAAGGCGCGCTTGGGATCCTTGCGCTCGTATTCGTCGATGCGGGCGATCTCGGCCAGCACGCGCAGGCGGCCGGTCACGTCGTCCTCGACGGCCAGGCGCAGCTCCAGCAACTCGACCACGCCGTCCCAGTCGAGGGCCAGGCGCAGGATCGGCTCCAGCGTGGCGATCGCCGACAGTCGATAGTCGTCGCCGCGAGCGATGGTCCACAGCGCCTGGCGCGCCGGCTCGTGCGCCGGCGAATCGGCCAGCATCTCCTTGTAACGAGCGATGGCCGCCTCGGTGTCGGACAGCTCGGTCTCGACCAGCTTGGCGGCGCGGAAGGCCAGCTCGTCGCGAACGGCGACGGTGGGAGCGGCGGCGCGCCGGAGGTCCAGCACCTCCAGCAGGTCGTTGTGCCGTCCCTCGCGGGTCAGGAGCTTGTCCAGACGCTCCAGCGCGTCGGCGTCGTTCTCGGCGTCGTCCAGTACGGCGCGCAGCTGGCCGACCGCCTCCTCGGGCGCGCCCAGCTTGTCGTCGTAGATCTGGGCCACCTGCAGGCGCAGGATGCGGCGCTCGGCGATGGTCTGGGTCAGCGCAATCTTCTTCTCGTAGACCTCGGCCAACTCGCGCCAGGACGAACTGCGGTGGAACAACGCCGCCAGGGCGGCCAGCGCTTCCTGATCGGCGTCGTCGATCTCCAGGACGCTCTGCCAGGCGCGGACGGCGTTGTCCGGCTGGCGCAGGGCCTCTTCGTAAAGGACGGCGATCCGTTTGGCGATCAGCTTGCGGTCGCCGTGGTGCGTGGAGCTGGCCAGCTCCAGGTGCTTCTCCAGCACCTCGACCAGCTCGGGCATGCGGGCCGCCGAGGTCAGCAGGCGTTCCAGCGCGACGTACGTGGCCTGATCGTCGGGACGCGCCGACAGCGCGTGCCGCCAGTCCTCGATGGCGCGCGGCTGGTCGCCCAGGTGTTCCTCGACGATGCGCGCCGCCAGCGACCACAGCTGCCCCTGCAGGTTCGGGTCGATGGCGGCCAGGGCGCCCTTCTCCAGCGTCTCGGCCAGCGGCGGGAACAGGCGCGCCGACGCGGCCAGCGTCTGCATCGCCGCCAGCGCCGGCTGCGAGCTGACGTCGACCAGCCAGGCCCGGCTGCGACAGTCGAAGGCCAGATCCAGGCGGGCCAGCCGCTGATAGATGTCGGCCATCTCGCCCAGGATCTTCACCCGGTCGTCGCGGTCCTCGACGCTGTCCAGCTGGGCGTCCAGCGCCACCACCAGGCGCCGGAAGTCGCCGGCCTTGCGGTAGATGGGCTCGAGGATGGTGGCGACGCGATAGCGCTGGTCGGGATCGCGCACCAGCCGCTCCAGCGAGGCGATGGCCTCGCGGTGGGTGGGCGTCCGCTCGACGATCTCGGCATAGCGGTCGATGGCGCCCGACAGATCCTCCAGCTTGGATTCCAGCAGGTTGCCCAGGCGCAGGGCCACGGCGTCGCGCTCCGCCGGCGAGGCGGCGCGGTTCAGGGTGAAGGCCAGGTGATCGGCCAGGTCGTGCCACTGGCCGTCCTCGCGCAGCAGCCGCTCCAGCTCCTGCGCCGATTCCTGATCGGTCGGATCGATCTCCAGGACCTCGCGCAGCGTCCCCACGGCGCGGCCGCGATCGTCCAGGCGTTCTTCGTCCAGCTTGGCGCTGCGCCGGAGCAGCGTCTTCTTCGTCGCGGGATCAGCCGCGCGCGACGACCGCTCGTCATAGAACTCGCGCAGCTCCAGCCACGCCTCCCAGCGTTCGTAGGCGCCCTCGATCAGCGCGGCGGTGTCGGCGTCGTCGGGGCGGGCGTCGAACAGGCGGCGATAGTACTTGCGCGCCTCCTCCCGGTTGCCCAGGCGAAGATCGAAGATCTCCGCCGCCCGCCGCACCACCTCCAGCACAGCCGGTCCTTCGCCCAGCTCGTCCTCCAGGTAGCCGGACAGGAGGCTGGCCACGTCCTGCCAGCGATCCAGCTTGTCCGCCAGCCGCAGCAGCTGCTCGGCGCTGAGGCGCTCTGTGGGCGCCTCTTGAAAGACGCGCCCGTACCAGCGCAGGGCGCTCTCGTAATCTTCCAGCTGCTCCTCGTACAGGCGCGCGATGCGCTTGGTCCAGGCCAGCCGTTCGGCCGGCTCCTCGACCTGCAGCAGGCGGATCTCGCCGATCTTGATCAGCGAGCGCCAGTCGGCGCGCCCGGCGTAGACCGGCTCCAGCAGCTCGGCGGCCGCCCCCTGCACCGCCAGGTCGTCCAGCATCCCTTCCAGCATGGCGATGGCGCCGGGATGGTCGGGATCGCCGTTGAGGACCACGCGCAGATGTTCCAGCGCCCGTTCCTTGTCGTGCTGGCGATCGTTCTCGAGATTGGCCAGCCGAAAGCGGATGGCCACCACCTCGCGCTCGGGCAGCCCGCGCTCCAGCGTCTGGCCCAGGAAACGCGCCAGGTCGCTCCAGCGTTCGGTCTGGGTGTACAGGCGATCCAGCGCCTCGGCGGCGTCGCGCTCGCGCGGGGCCAGCTCGATCACCCGCTCGTAGGAGGCGATGGCGTCTTCCAGGCGGCCCAGCGTCATCTCGCCCAGGGCGCCCAGCTGCAGGCGCAACGGCTTTTCGACGGCGGGATCCTTGGCCAGCTCGGCGCGCCGGGTCAGGACTTCGTACAGAAGGGCGGTGTCGCCCTCGTCCCGGTAGATCTGCTCCAGCGCCGCCAGCGACACGTCGTCGTCGGGGACGCGATCCAGGACGCGGCGGAAGAATTCGGCCGCCTGCTCCAGATCGCCGCCGCGCCGCGAGGCCTCGGCGACGAAGCGATCCAACCGAAGCTTGATCCCTTCGTCGAAGACGTCCGGGTTGATCTCGCGGTACAGCGCGGCCACCTCGGCGGCGCGCGCCGAGCCGGCCAGCCGTTCGTAGGCGTCCAGGAACGTCGGCAGCTCGGGCTCGCTGATGGCCTCGCGGATGGCCAGGCCGTAGGAACGGAAGGCGCTCTCGGGATCGCGCAGCTTGGTTTCCTGCAGCGCCGCCAGGCGGGCCAGCTGCTCGACGCGGGCGCGCGGATCGTCCTGCGATTCGATGTAGACCGCGACCACCGCGGCCAGGGCCGCCCAGTTGCCGGTGCGTTCATAGATCGCCTCCACCGCCTGCGCGGCCGAGACCCGCAGTCCGGTGTCGACGCCCGGTTGAAGGAATCGCTCCAGCGCGGCCAGCGCCTCTGGATCGCCGGGCGCCAGCGGCAGGATCTCGCGCCAGCGCTCGAGAGCGTCGGCCGGATCGCCCAGCGGTCCCTCCAGCAGGCTGGCGATCTGGCGCAGGATCTCGATCCGACCGGGGATGTCCGACAGCGCCCCCTCGCGGTGGGCCAGGGCCAGGCGCCGCTCGAGGATCTCCAGGCGGTCGCGGTGTCGCCCCTGCTGCTGGTACAGGCGCGCCAGGGTATCCAGTGCGTTGGCGTCCTCGGGGTTCTCGTCCAGGATGCTGACGCAGGCGGCGATGGCCTCTTCGACGTCGCCGACGTCGCGTTCCAGCAGGCTGGCCACGCGCCGCCACAGCTCCTGGCGGGCGGCCGGATCGTGCGCCAGATCGATCCGCTTGCGCAGGATCTCCACCCGCTGACGGTGCTGCGACCCGGCGTCGAAGATCCGCTCCAGCGCGTCGATGGCCTCGCGGTTCTCCGGATCGATTTCCAGGATCGCCCGCAGCGTCAGCACGGCGGCGTCGGTGTCGTTCAGCGACTTTTCTTCCAGGCCGGCCACCCGGAACAGGATCGCCTTGCGGTCGGCCGGGGAATCGGCCCAGCGCGCCTGCTGGGTCAGGATCTTCACCAGCGAGACGATGTCGCCGGTCTCCGCGTACAGGCTCTCCAGGGCGACGGCCGCCGGGCGGGCGGTCTCGACGTTGTTGGGATCCAGGTTCAGGACCAGCTTCCAGACGTCGATGGCGGCGCGCCGGTTACCCAGGCGCCCGGCGTAAAGCCGCGCCGCGCGTGACAGCAGATCGGCGCGTCCGGTGATGTCGCCGGTGTCGCGGTTGAACGCCAGCTCTTGATAGACGTCGACCAGCTCGGAGAACCGCTCCAGCGTGGTGGCCAGCCGTTCGATCTCGGTCAGGGCGTCGGGGTTGGTGGGATCTGCCACCAGCACCTGGCGCCAGGTGGCCAGCGCCGCCGTGCGCGCCTGCAGCTTGTTCTCCTGCAGATCGGCGATGCGGGCCAGCAGCGCCGCCGCCGGGGGACCTTGCAGCCCCTCGCGCTGCATCTCCAGCACCGTCACCAGGCGGGCCCAGGCCCCGCTGGATTCGTACAGCGGCTCGAGGATCTTGCCGGCGCGCTGGCGGTGGCTGGGCAGCGTCAGCAGGCGCTCCAGCAGGCGGCGCGCCCCCTCGTGGCTGGGCGCGCGCTCGACGATCGATTCCAGCAGCGTCAGCGCGCCGTCGATGTCCTCGAACTTGGTGACGCGAATCTCGGCGCGCCGGAACTCCAGCTCGGGCACCTCGGCGGCCGAGGCCAGGGCGATGCGCGCCCCCAGCAGCTCTTCCAGATCGTGCCAGCGCTCGCGGGCGGCGTAATGCCGATCCAGGGCGCGGTGGGCGCGCAGATCCGTGGCATCCAGCTGCAACATCATCTCATAGCTGGCCACGGCGTGGTCGCCGTCATCCATCACCGACTCGTCGATCTCGGCGATCTGGGCCAGCAGCTCCAGTCGCTCGCGCGGGTCGCCGGCCAGGGCCTGGCGCGACTCCAGCAAGGCGCGCAGCTCGGCCCAGCGCTCGCCGTCGCGGTAGAGGCGCGACAGCGCGCGGAAGGCGCCGGCGTGCAGCGGTTCGACCTGCAGGATCTCGGAGTAGACGCGCTCGGCCTCGGCGGCGCGCCCCAGACGCTGCTCGTGCAGCTCGGCGATCTCGACCAGCAGGTCGCGCCGCAGCTTCTGATCCTTGGTGGCGTTGGCCACCACGCGCATCCGGTCGGCCAGATCGGCCACCGCCTGCGTCTCGGCGGCGATGCTCAGGAGCTGCTCGCGGTTGCTCTGATCAGCGGGATCAGCCTCGAAGATGCGCAGCGCCGCCCGGTAGGCCGCCGCCGGATCGCGCAGCGGCCCGGTGTACAGCGCCCGCAGCTTGTGCAGGTGCTTCAGGCCTTCCTTGAGCCCTTCGGCGTCGGCGCCTTCGGCCTCGGCCAGCGTCTCCAGCGCGGCGGCCAGCTTGGCCGTGTTCTCGGTGCGCTGGTACAGCGGCACCGACAGGCGGGCGATCTCGACCTTGTCCATGCCGGCCGTGCCGGCGATTCGTTCCAGGCCGGCCACGGCGGGCGCGCTCTGCGGGTTGGTCTGCAAGATCTCGCGGTAGGTGGCGAACGTCGCCGCCGGATCGCCCAGGCGCGTCTCCTGAAGCGCGCCGATGCGCAACATCAGCTCCTCGCGATCGCTGGCCGGTCCGCCCTGCCCTTGCGCGGTCCGGATGGTCAGATCGCGCTTCAACGCCTGCACCAGGCCGGCCCAGTCCTGGCGGGCCTCCAGCACCCGGACCAGCGCGCGCAGCGCCCGCTCGTTGTTGGGCTCCAGGGTGACGATGCTCTCCAGCGTCTTGCCCGCGGCGTTCAGATCGCCGACCCGCTCTTCTTCCAGCTGGGCGATCTTGAAGAGCAGGCGCCCCTTCTCGGCGGGGTCACCGACGCGCGCCACGCGATCGTGCAGCAGCTTGGCCAGGTCCGGCCAGGCCTTGCTCTGCGTGAAGGTCTGCTCCAGTGCGGTCTCCGCTTCCTGATCGGCGCCGCCGCTGAGGGCCAGGATCTCCTCGGCAAAGCGGCGCGCGTCAGCGGGCTTGTAAAGCCGGCTGGTGGCGATGCGCAGCGAGCGGCGGAGCAGCCACAGCCGCTCCTCGGCGTCCTTGGCCACCTCCAGCCGGCGGGAGAACAGCGCCGCCAGGCCGGCCCACTCGTCCGATTCGGCGGCCAGGCGATCGAGATCGGCGATCACCGCCGGGTCGCGGGGCGCCACCTCGAAGGCGCGCGCGCACCACTGAAAGGCCAGCGACTTGGAGCTGAGCCGCTGCTCGCAGATCTGGCGCGCGTCGGCCAGCAGCTCCAGTCGCTCTGCCACGCCCATGTCGGCGGCGGCCGCCGGCGCCAGCAGCGCATCGTAGGTGGCCAGCAGGCGCGGCCATTTTTGCGCCGAGCGATAGAGCGGCACCAGGGCCTGGGCGGCTTTTCGGTTGTGCGGATCCGTGGCCAGGATCCGCTCGTAGGCCTTCAGCGCGCGGTCGGGTTGGCGCAGCTTCTCGGTGGCCAGCATCGCCACCCGTTCCAGAAGGCGGGTGCGCGCCGTCATGTCGGCGGTGCGGTCGGCCAGCGACGTCAGCTGATCGCACAGCTCGCCGTAGGCGCCCTGCTCGACGTACAGCGCCTCCAGCGCCGCGAAATCGCCCAGCGTGGCGTAGATCTCGCGCAAGGCCCGGGTGGCGCGGGCGTTGCCCGGCTGCACGGTCTGGATGCGGCGGAAGACGTCGATGGCGGCCTGCCCGGCCCCCAGCTTTTCGTACAGCAGCATCCCGCGCCGCTCCAGCAAGGGCAGCTCGGCGGCCGGATCGTTGTGCACGTTCTGGCTCTGGCGCTCCAGCATCTCGATCAGCGCCGGCCAGCGACGCTCGCGTTCGTACAGCGCCGCCAGCCCGGCCAGCGCCTCGGGGTCATAGGCGTCGATGACCAGCAGCTGGTTCCACAGGTTGATGGCCTCGCGCACGTCGCTGAGCCGTTCGGCGGCGATGCGGGCCATCTCGGCCAGGCGGTGCTTCTGTTCACCCGGCGCGATGTACGGCAGCTCCTTGCGGTGAACCTCCAGAAGCTGGCGCCAGGACCGGCTGCGCGTGTACAGCTCTTTCAGCCGGGCGCGCGTCTCGCCGTCGGCCGGCTGGGCCTCCAGGATCTTTTCCAGGCTGGCCACCGCGTTGTGGTGCTTGCCCAGCTTCTCGGCCCACAGCGTGGCCACGCGCCGGTGCAGCGCGACCTTCTCCATCGGATCGTGGAGGGCGTCCGCCTGGCGGGTGAGGATCTGGATGAGGTCGGTCCAGCGTCCCTGCGCTTCGTACCGCACCGCCAGAGCGGCCAGGGCCGCCGGGTGATCGGGGCGCAGCGCCAGCACGTTCAGGTACGTGTTGACCACCATGACGTCGAGGTTCAGGTGATCTCGATAGATGGCGACGATTTCCAGGTAACGATTGACCTTCTCCTCGACGTCGCCGGCCGGGACCGCTTCCAGATCTTCTTTCAGCAGCTCCAGCAGCGCGTTCCATTTTTCGGTGCGCGTGTACAGGCGCCGCAGGGCCTGCACCGCCTCGCTCAGGTGCGGCTTGAGGCGCAGGAGCCCCTTCCACAGCTCGATGGTCTTCTCGGCGTTCTGCGGCCGCTGGTCGGCGGCGCGGGCCATCTCGATGCCCATGGCCACCCGTCGGTCGAGATCGGGCTCGGTCTTCTGCGCCTGGGCCAGCACCGACAGCAGCTGCGGCAGCTCGTTGCGGGCGGTGAAGTAGGCTCGATAGAACTCGACCATCTCGCGGTTGGCGGGGTCGGCTTTTCGCACGCGGCGGAAGTAGGTCTCGGCCTGGGCGATCTGGTCCAGCTGCTTCCACAGCAGGGTCCCCAGCTCGACCAGCAGGGTCATGTCCTGTTCGCCGCGCTTGGTGCGGGCGGCGTTCTCCAGCACCTTGATCAGCTCGGCCCAGTTGGCGCTCTTGGTCAGCGACGCCACCACCGGCCGCAGGGCCCGGTGCTCGATGGGGTTGGCCTCCAGCGCCTTGCGATAATGAACCAGCGCCTCGTCGGGCCGGCCGACCCGCGCCGACAGCTCGGCGGCCGCCACCTCGGCCAGCGCGCGCTCGTCCCGCGCCGTGGCCAGCTCGGCGCGCTTGACGTACAGAGGAAGCAGATCGTCCCAGCGACCGCCTTCGCGCAGCAGCCGTTCCAGGTGCATGCCGGACCGCCGGTTGCGCGGGTCCAGCTCCAGGCTCTTGCGCAGGAAGGTCTCGCCCTCCTTGGTCGACGCCGCGTACTTGAGGTGGAACTCGGCGACCGAGCCGTAAAGGCTGGAGGCCAGCGTGACGTCGGTGGCCTGTTCGGCCTGCTGCAGATAGCGCGAAGCGATGGGCTTCCAGTTGCTCTGCACCAGCGTCATCTGGGACTGCGATTCCAGCGAGGGGCCGTGCTGGGGATCGACCTCCAGGGCGGCCGCCACGCAGGCCTGGCCGTCCTGATCGCGCAGCAGCTCGTCGCTGAGGATGCGTCCTTTTTCGTGCAGCAGGTCGGCGCGGCGCGGGCGATCCAGGGTCCAGGCCAGCTCGAGATCGATCAGCTGGACGCACAGCTCGAAGTCACCGCGCTCGCGATGAAATCGGCGTGCGTCAGACAACGCTTTTGCCAGGTCCTCTCGATCGACTCCGCTGCCGTTGCCGGGATGAACGCCCGCCAGCGCCTTCAGCGCCTGCGAGTTGTCGGGATCCAGTTGCAACGTGGCGAGCGCTGTTGAAACGTCGGTAGTCATAGGTGGGGATCGCGCCGGGCGCGACTCCCGACTATAGACCCACCGGTTTCGCCGGTTCAACGTGTAAAGCGGTAGCGGACGGCAACCAATTGTGCGACTAGACTTCCGCCGTTCCAGATGGAGGTTCGCGAGGCACCTGAGAGTTCGACGTCGCTGTGGGCGCGCATGCGACCGCAGGCCGCCGGCCTCGTCATTGGTTGCCTGTGCCTGGTGGCCACCAACGGCCTGGCGCTGGCGATCCCGTGGCTGCTGAAGGACGCCATCGATGCCTTGCGAAACGCCGGCGTCGCCGGGCGACTGCCCGCGGTTTACGGGATGGTCATTCGCGACGCGATCTGGATCGCGGCGCTGGCGGCGATGCAGGCGGTGATCCGGACCTACTCGCGCATTTTCATTTTCAACGCCGGCAGAAATATCGAGTACACGCTGCGGCGCGATCTGTTCGCCCACCTGCTGCGCATGGACGCCGGGTTCTACCGGCAGCACGCCACCGGCGACGTGATGTCGCGGTTGACCAACGATCTGGGCTCCGTGCGCCTCCTCTTCGGTCCTGGAATCTTGAACCTCTTCAACACGGCCATCGTCTATTCGACGGGGTTGTTCTTGCTGATCCGGCTCAGCCCCTGGCTGACGCTGATCGCCCTCATCCCCTACCCGGCCCTGGTGCTGGGTGGGCGCGCCTTCAGTCGGGCCATGTACCGGGCCAGTCGCGATATCCAGGAACAGCTGGGACGAATGTCGACGGCGCTGCAGGAAGATCTGGCCGGGATCACCGTGGTCAAAAGTTACGCGCTGGAATCAGAGCGGCACGCCATCTTCGCTCGCCTCAACGACGCCTATCTGACCCGATCGCTGCGGCTGGTGCGAGCGCGCGGCGTCTTGATGCCGATGTTCGCCGTCATCGCCGCCATGGGGACGCTGATCGTGTTGTGGGCGGGCGGCCGCGAGGTGATCGCCGGTCGCATGACCATCGGTGGGCTGACCGCGTTCAACGCCTACCTGGCCTATCTGTCGTGGCCGACGGTCGCCCTGGGATTCGTGCTGTCGATCTGGCAGCGCGGCATGGCCAGCTGGGCGCGCGTGCGCCAGCTGCTGGGGACGTCGTGCGAGATCCACGACAGCCCCGCGGTGCTGGCCCGCGAGGCAGCCAGCGCCGCCACCAACGACAACGACGGCGGCGCCCGCGACCAGGATGGCCAGGCGCTGACGCCGTCCATCGAGGCGCGCGGCCTGACCGTCACGCGCGGCCAGCGGGTCATCCTGCAGGACGTCTCGTTCACGCTGCCGGCCGGTGGGACGCTGGCCATCGTGGGACCGACCGGCGCCGGGAAGACCACGCTGGTCGACACCATCCCGCGTCTGCAGGAAGTGCCCCCGGGGACGCTGCTGATCGGGGGGCGCGACATCCGCGAGATTCCGCTGGCCCGCCTGCGCGGCCTCATCGGCTATGCGCCGCAAGAGGCGTTCTTGTTCTCGGCCACGGTGGCGGAGAACATTCGCTTTGGCCGCCCGGGCGGCGACGGGTCCGACCCGGTCGTGCAGGGTGCGGCCGAGGCGGCCGGCCTGGGCCCGGATCTGGCCGTCCTGCCCGACGGGTTTGACACCATCGTCGGGGAGCGGGGAATCACCCTGTCGGGCGGGCAACGCCAGCGCGTGGCCCTGGCCAGGGCGCTGGCCGCGCAGCCGCGCATCTTGATCCTGGATGACTCGCTTTCGTCGGTCGACGCCCACACCGAGAAAGAGATCCTCACCCGCCTGCGGCCGATCTTGAAAGGCCGCACCTCGATCTTGATCTCACACCGGGTGGCGGCCGTGAAGGACGCCGACCAGATCCTGGTGCTGGACGGCGGGCGCGTCTCCGAGCGCGGCACCCATCGCGAGCTGCTGGCGGGAGGCGGCCTTTACGCCCACCTGTACCGAGAGCAGCTGGCCGCCGAGGCCCTGGCCCAGGCCTCCGCATGAGCGACGCGCCCGACAAGCCGAAGGCGACGGGGGCCGAGGCGGCAGTACCTCGGCGTCCCGCGGCCGGCAGCGACGAGGTGCTGGGCAAGGCGCTGGATCGCACGCTGCTGGCGCGCATCTTCCGGTTCGTCTGGCCCTATCGATCGCTGCTGATCGGCGCCGTGGTCCTGTTGCCGCTGATCGCCGGCTTTGAAGTGACGCTGCCGATTCTCCTCAAGAAGGCCATCGACGAACACATCGCCGTGGGCCGCCTGGAGGGGCTGGATCGCATCGGCCTGCTGTACCTGCTGGCGCTGCTGGGGCAGTACGGCGCCATGTTCGCCCACCTCTATCTGACGCAGCTGATGGGCCAGCGGGCCATGAACGATCTCCGCCTGCGCTTGCACGCCCACGTGCTGTCGCTGTCGGCGTCGTTCTTCGATCGCACGCCGGTGGGCCGCCTGATGACCCGGCTGACCAGCGACATCGAATCGGTGAACGACATGTTCGCCTCCGGGATCGTCAGCCTGCTGGGCGATCTGGTGCGCATGACCGCTTTCCTGGTGGCGATGTTCGCCATCGACTGGCGGCTGGCCCTGTTCTCCATGGGGTCGGCGCCGATCCTGTTCGGCGTCGCCTCGCTGTTTCGCCGCATGGTCCGCGACGCCTTCCGCGAGATCCGCGCCAAGCTGGCGCGCCTCAACACCTTCCTGCAAGAGCACCTGTCGGGGATGAAGATCGTCCAGGCGTTTGCCCAGGAACGGCGCATCGCCCACCAGTTCGACGAGATCAACGTCGCCTACCGCCAGGCCAACACGCGCGCCATCCGCGCCGACGCCGCGCTGTACTCGCTGGTCGAGGCGGTGGGCTCGATCGCCATCGCCGGTCTTCTGTGGCACGGCGGGCTGCGCATCGCCGCCGGCACGCTGACGTTTGGCGTGGTGGTGGCGTTCATCGAATACCTCGGCAAGTTCTTTGCCCCCATCCGCGACCTGTCCACCAAGTACACGGTCATGCAGCAGGCGATGGCCGCCGCCGAACGCATCTTCGGCCTGCTCGACACCGTCGAGCCGGACGCGCCCGTCCGCATCGCGACGCCCTCGCCCGCGCCGCCCGCCGCGCGCCGCCCGTTGATCGAGCTCGACCACGTGACGTTCGGCTATCGTCCCGATCGACCGGTGCTGACCGACGTGTCGCTGGCCATCCAGCGCGGCGAGACGCTGGCCATCGTCGGCGCCACCGGTGCCGGGAAGTCCAGCCTGATCAAATTGCTGCCGCGTCTGTACGAGGTGCAGGCGGGCGCCGTGCGCATCGAAGGCGTCGACACCCGGGCCGTCGACGCGGCCCTGCTGCGCCGCCGGCTGGTGGTGGTCAGCCAGGACGTGTTCCTGTTCGCCGGAACGCTGGCCGAGAACATCGGCCTCGGCGCGCCGAACGCCACGCCGGAGCGCATGATGGAGGCGGCGCGACGCGTGGGCGCCGATCGGGTCATCGCCTCCCGGCCCGAGGGCTTGCAGGCGGCTGTCGCCGAACGCGGCGTGAACTTCTCGGCCGGCGAGCGCCAGCTGATCGCCTTTGCCCGGGCGCTGTGCCGCGATCCGGAGATCTTGATCCTGGACGAGGCCACCGCCAGCGTCGATCCGGAGACGGAGCGCGCCATCGAACACGGCATCGCCGAGCTGATGCACGGTCGAACGTCGATCGTCATCGCCCACCGCCTGTCGACCATCCAGCGGGCCTCGCGCATCGTGGTCGTGCACCGGGGGCGCATCGCCGAGGAAGGAACGCACGCCCAGCTGCTGGCCCGGGGCGGCATCTACGCCAGGCTGTATCGCCTGCAGATGATGTCAACGCATGCCACCGACGCCGGCCCACCGGGCGCGCCCGCTGACGCCGCGCAGTGACCGGGTGGGGCGCGCCGACGGGCGGAAAAGCCGGTTTCACCGTATAGTTCGCCGCTCTTGATGAAGGGTTTTCGCGCAATTCGAGCCGAGCGGCTGGACGCCGAGATCGGAACGATCTTCAAGCAGGCCGAGCTGGGCGTGGCCCTGTGCTACCCCAGCCCCTACCACGTCGGCATGTCGTCGCTGGGTTTTCAGACCATCTATCGCGAGCTGAACGCCCTGCCCGGCGTGTGCGCCGAGCGCGCCTTCCTGCCCGACGATGTCCGCGCCGCCCGCCAGGCGCACGAGCCGCTTCTGACCTACGAATCGGGGCGGCCGATCTCCGCCTTCCGCGTCGTCGCGTTCTCGCTGGCCTACGAGCTGGAGCTGGCCGGCCTGGTCGACTGCCTGGACCTGGCCGGCATCCCCGCCCTGGCCGCCGAACGAGCGCACCACCCGGGGCGGCACCCGCTGATCGTCGTCGGTGGCCCGCTGACCTTCTCCAACCCGGTGCCCGCCGGACCGTACGCCGACGTCATGATCCTGGGCGAGGCCGAAGAGTTGATCGCCGTCCTCATGGACACCGTTCGCGACGCCACCGATCGCGAGGCCTGGCTGACCGAGGTGTCGCGCCTGCCCGGCTTTTACGTGCCGTCGATCCACGGGGAATCCTTGCCCGCGGTCGCCGCCGTGGCCGACAGCCGCCTGCCCGCCCACTCCCAGATCCGCACGCCCCACACCGAGCTGCGCGACATGTTCCTGATCGAAGCCGAACGCGGCTGCCACCGCGGCTGCACCTATTGCGTGATGCGCCGGTCGACGAACGGCGGCATGCGCCTGGTCTCCGCCGAGCGCGTGCTGGGCCTGATCCCGGGCGACGCGCGCCGGGTCGGTCTGGTCGGCGCCGCCGTCACCGATCACCCGCAGCTGCCGGAGATCCTGGCCGGCGTGGTCGGCCAGGGGCGCGAGGTGGGCGTGTCCAGCCTGCGCGCGGATCGCCTGACCACCGAGATCGTGGGCCTGCTGAAGCAAGGCGGCTATCGCACGCTGACCACCGCCGCCGACGGCGCGTCGGAACGGATGCGGACCGCCATCGAACGCAAGACCAAGGAGAAACACCTGCTGCGCGCCGCGGCCCTGTGCAGCGAGCACAAGCTGCGGCTGCTGAAGCTTTACATGATGCTGGGGCTGCCCGGCGAGACCATGGACGACATCGACGAGCTGGGGCGGTTCGCGCTGGAGCTGGCGGCGGTGGCCCCCAAGCTGGCCCTCAGCATCGCCCCCTTCGTGGCCAAGCGGAACACGCCCCTCGACGGTTCGCCCTTCGAATCGATCGCGCTGATCGATGCCAAGCTGGCCCGGCTGCGCGCCAAGCTGCGCGGCCGCGTCGACGTGCGCCTGACCTCGCCCAAGTGGGCCTGGATCGAATACCGTCTGGCTCAGGGCGGTTTCGCCGCCGGCGCCGCAGCCGCCGTCGCCACGCGCGCGGGCGGCCGCTTCGCCGACTGGAAAGCCGCCCTGGCCGACGTGCCGCCCCCGACGCCTCGCCAGGACGCGCCGCCAGCCGCGCCGATAAGAGCGAGCCGCCTCTTCCCGATCGCCACGGCCTAGCGCCAATGCTGTTCACTTAGCGGCCTGCGCTTCCGGGCGCTTGCGGGCGTAGTTGCTCATTTTGATCTTCACTGCCCGCGGGAAGGAGCGGTCTGGTCGACGCGGGGGCAGGACGAGCCGCTTGAGGTTCAAGCGAAGGGTAGC